>NZ_JBFTLD010000347.1:0-6091 GCF_056396265.1 Allobosea sp. 05T422_2
ATTCAACACGGTCGTCCTTCCTTGCCGAGGGCACCGCCCAGGGGCTGGCGACCGCTGCAGCGGCCAATGCGGTGGCGCTCTCCCAGGCCGTGGCCGACCCGGCCGGCCAGCACCTGGTCAATCTGCTCGCGGATGCCGATCCTCGCATCATCTCGAACCTGATCGTCGATCAGACGCTGACCAACAGATCTGCCCTGATCGCGGCCCTCGAAAGGAGTGCGGCCGCCGGGGGTATTTCGCTGACGCCGGGGTCTTCCGTGGCGGCAGCCGCTGCCGATCTGATCCTGGCCGCGCGTGATGCGGCKGCCGCGGCYGCTCCCTTCGCCGCGGCAACGGCGTTAGCTTACGGGCAGGCCGTGACGGCTGCGGGAATTGTACAGACCCAGATCAGCAGCGCGCTTGCGAGCCTGACGGCGCTTCGCGCCGACGTGGCCGCCGATGGCGTCGTCGACRTCKCGACSAMYGCAGGCGACGCCGTCACGGCGGCGACGGCCGCCCTTGCGGCAGCAACCAGCGTCCTGGCTGCGCTTCAGGCGCCCGGCACGGCTRCCGMAGCCGCGGACATTGCCAGCGCCCAGGCCCAGGTGAACGCCCTCACGACCTTCGTGGCGACCGTGACGGCCGTGCAGGGAGCCGTCGGCGACGGCGTCACCATTCCCGAATTCAAYACGGTCGTCCTTGCCGAGGGCACCGCCCAGGGSCTGGCGACCGCTGCAGCGGCCAATGCGGTGGCGCTCTCCCAGGCCGTGGCCGACCCGGCCGGCCAGCACCTGGTCAATCTCATCGCGGATGCCGGTCTCGAGTTGTCCAATGATGGTTCGATCCTGATCGAGGACCGTTCGCCCGAYGTCGGCCTCTCGCCTCCAAACAGCGCCTGGATGACGTTCTTCGGCCAGTTCTTCGATCACGGCCTCGACCTCGTCACCAAAGGCAGCAACGGCACGATCTACATCCCGCTCCAGGCCGACGATCCGCTGATCGCCGGCCCGGACCATATCCTCGGCAATGCGGACGACCTTGCGCCGGAATTCCGCTTCATGACGTTGTCGCGGGTGACGCCCTTCGACGCCAATGGCAACCCGAATCCGCTGGGAACCGAGTCCCAGAACACGACGACGCCGTTCGTTGACCAGAACCAGACCTACACCTCCAGCGCCTCGCATCAGGTTTTCCTGCGGGAGTACAAGTTCAGCGTGGACGCCGTCGGTAATGATGGCATCGCGGACWCGCATGCCGTGAACACCGGCCACCTGCTCAATGGCGTCCATGGCGGCATTGCAAATTGGGCAGAAGTGAAGGCGCAGGCGGCRGAGAAGCTGGGGCTGGAGTTGAACGACGCCGATGTCCTCGACGTCCCGCAACTCGTCGTCGACGCCTATGGCAAGTTCACGCCGGGCACGCATGGCTATGCCCAGGTCATGGTCAATGTGTTTGAAAACGACGGGGTGACGACCCGCATTTCAACGGTTGCCGTCGAGGGCAAGGCGGGCGGCCTGGACATTCACCACATCCTTCCGAGCGACCTGCCGGCAGGTTTCGTTCCCTTGCCGGGGGCGACTGCAACCGTCTTCCAGGTGATCGGTACCGGTCATGCCTTCCTCAACGACATCGCGCACACTGCTGTACCGGTGGTGATCGGCGGCGTCTTGCAGCCCGACGCCGACAGCATTGTCGGGAACCCCGTCCCGGATGACGGCCAGGGCCATAATCTTCAATACGATGATGAACTGCTCAACTCGCATTTCCTGACCGGCGACGGCCGCGGCAACGAGAACATCGGGCTGACCGCGGTTCACACGATCTTCCATTCCGAGCACAATCGCCTCGTCGAGGCGAACAAGGACACCATCATCGCCTCCGGCGACGTGGCCATCGTCAATCAATGGCTCGCCGCCGATCCCGACAACGCCCGGACGGCGATCAGTCAGGTCGAGCTCGATGCCATCAACGCGCTGACCGACCCGTTGGCAAAGGCTGCGGCGATCGATGCCTTGGACTGGGATGGCGAGCGTCTGTTCCAGGCCGCCCGCTTCGTCACCGAGATGCAATACCAGCATCTCGTGTTCGAGGAGTTCGCGCGGCGCATTCAGCCGAATGTCGATCCGTTCGTCTTCACCAACTCGGCCGATCTGAATCCGGCGATCGTCGCCGAGTTTGCCCACACCGTCTATCGCTTCGGCCATTCGATGCTGGTCGATACCGTGGACCGGCTCGACAATGATCTCTCGCTCGTCAACAGCGACAACGCTTCGGCCGATGATGCGCAGCAGGTCGGCCTGATCCAGGCCTTCCTCAATCCGCAGGAATTCACCGCCGGCGGCGTCGTCCGGGATAGCSTTGGGGCCCCTGTCGGATTCAGCGACGAGGTGGCRACCGGTGCGCTGATCCGCGGCATGTCYCGTTCGGTCGGCAATGARATCGACGAATTCGTCGTCGAAGCCTTGCGGAACAATCTGCTCGGACTGCCGCTCGATCTTCCCGCCTTGAACCTCGCCCGGGCTCGCGACACCGGCATYCCGAGCTTGAAYGACGCGCGCGCKCARATCTACGCCACGACCGGCGGCGCCGAYCTCAAGCCCTATACCAGCTGGGCCGACTTCACYCAGCACATCAAGCACCCGCTATCCGTGGTCAACTTCATCGCAGCCTATGGCACCCATCCGCTGATCGCCGCCGAGACGACCTCGGAGGGCAAGCGTGCAGCCGCCATGGCCATCGTGCTCGGCACCGATCAGACCGTGCCAGCGAATGCCGCCATGCAGCCGCCGGTCCTGGCGCATACGATTCATGCTCCGGCTGACCGCCTCGACTTCCTGAACGCGACCGGCCTCTATGCGGCGGACGGCGCCGGTCCCCATGACGACAGCCTTGGCGGACTGAACCATGTCGATCTGTGGATCGGCGGTCTGGCCGAGGAGATCAACGAGTTCGGCGGCCAGCTCGGCTCGACGTTCAACTTCGTGTTCGAATATCAGCTGGAGCACCTGCARAACGGMGACCGGTTCTATTACCTCAGCCGCACGCAGGGCATGAACCTGCTGAACCTGCTGGAGCCCAATTCGTTCACCGACCTGGTCATGCGCAATACCGACCTGGGCGATCTCCATTCGACGCATCTTCCGGGCAACCTCATGTCGGTTCCGGACATGATCCTGGAGCTCGACAAGCTGGCGGGTCAGGAGAACTATAGCGGCATTGCCGCGCGCGACGGGACCGATCCAGCCGATCGCAGCCTGCTCGATCCCGTGCACTCCGATCCTTTCGTGCAAGGCATCGATCCCAAGGTTCACCGGGTCGAAGGGACGGCCCGCCTGGATGCCAACGGTCAGCCGGTTCTCGATGCGGATGGCAAGCCGATCTTCGATGGCGGAATCCTGCAGTTCTCCGGCGGTGAACACGTSGTTCTCGGCGGYACCGAGGGCAATGACAGGCTGTATGGCGACAAGGGCATCGACACCCTCTGGGGCGATGACGGCAATGACTATCTGAATGCCGGCATGGAATCCGACCAGGTGTTCGGCGGCGGCGGCGACGACATCATCGAGGATCCGTTCGGGGACAATTTCCTGCGCGGCGAAGCCGGTGACGACGTGATCGCCAGCGATGCGGGCCTCACCCTCATGTTCGGCGGCGAGGGCAACGATTTCATCATGGGCGTCACGGACGCCAAGGAAGTGTTCGCCGGCCCGGGCAATGACTTCATTCTCGGCGGTTCMGCRCCCGACGGACTGATGGGCAAYGARGGGGATGACTGGATCGAGGGAGGCGAGGGTTTTGACGGTCTGTCGGGTGAAAACTCGGACCTGTTCTTCAACTCGCCGATCATCGGACACGACATCCTCAACGGCCAGGGCAACGACACCGACTATGATGGCGAGTCCGGCGACGACATCATGGTCCAGGGCGCCGGAATCCAGCGCAAYAACGGCATGCTGGGCTTCGACTGGTCCATTCAGAAGGGAGACGAAACCGACGGCGTCATCGATCTCGGCATCTCGCGCTTCGCCAATCAGCTCGCGCTGACATTGCGGGACCGCAACGACTCGGTGGAAGGCGCCTCGGGCTGGAAGCACAACGATACATTGATCGGAACCAGCTTTCCGGTCGGCGCTGTCGGCGCAGGAACCGGCCCGGTCAATGGGCCCGCGACGGACAGCAAGCTTCTGTCCCAGAACGTCGACCTGATCCGCGGGCTCGAGGACTTCATCAAGCTGGCGCCCGGTGCGGTCATCGGACAATCGGCGGCGACCGTCGCGGCCATGGCGGTCGCTGGCTCGCATTTCCGCGATCTCGCTCCCGACACCACTGTCTTCGACCCCGGCAATGGTGGCGACATCCTGCTCGGCGGCGCCGGCAGCGACACCATCACYGGMAATGCCGGCAATGATCTGATCGATGGCGACCGCTGGCTCAATGTCCGGATCTCGGTGCATGCCACCAAGGACCCGGCGAGCGCCCAGCTGTTCACGGTCGATGGCTTGACCACCCTCATCTCGGGGACCGGCAATGCCAATTGGGACGGAAAATCGGTCGCCGACCTGATGCGAACCGGACAGATCAATCCGGGCCAGCTCGAAGCGGTGCGCGAGATCATCTCCGACGGCGCCCTGGCAACCGATACCGACGTGGCGGTCTTCCACGGCAGCCGCGCCGACTTCACGCTGACGCGCAATGCCAACGGCACGGTAACAGTCGTCGACACTGTCGTGGCACCGGTCCTCGGGGCAGATGGCATCAAGATCCCGCTGATCGACGACGAAGGCACCGACACGCTCGTGAATATCGAGATCGCGCGGTTCACGAATTTCGATGCCAATGGCATTCCGACCGGAACGTTCACGGATGTGTCGCTGGCACGAGCAAGCGGCGCMCCGACGATCACCAGCACCGGCACCAATGTCCTGACGGCCAGCACCGCTGGAATCGTCGACGCCAACGGCATTGCCAACACCATCCGCTACCAATGGCAGACCTCGGCAACCGGAACAGGACCCTGGACCAATGCCGGGCTGCCGACGGCCAACGCCAACCGCACCATCAACGACGCCAATTTCTATCGGGTGATCGTCAGCTATATCGATGGYGACGGGCTTGCCGAGTCGGTGACCTCCCAGATCGTCGCCCGGGTCGGAACCGGTGGGAACGAAACCATTACCGGCACGGCCGATCCAAACCTGATCAACGGCCTGGCGGGCAACGACACGCTGAACGGCCTGGCAGGTGACGACGTCCTGAATGGCGGAGCCGGCGCCGATACGCTCAATGGTGGCGCCGATAACGATACGCTGGTCGCCGGTGTCGACACCGTCCGCGACGTCCTCGATGGTGGCACCGGGATCGACACCGCGGATTACTCGGCGGCAACGGCGGTTTTGACCGTGACGCTGAACGGCGCAACCGCGGCGGTCGTTGCGGGGTCGGGGACCACGAACGCAACTTCCGACACGATCGCCAATATCGAGAATTTCATCGGCGGGAGCGGCAACGACTCGATCACCGGTGATGCCAACGACAACGCGCTCAGCGGCGGGGCCGGTAACGACGCGCTGATCGGCGGTCTGGGCAACGACGTGCTCAGCGGCGGGGCCGGTGCCGACACGCTGAACGGCGGAGCAGGCAACGATCTGCTCGATGGCGGCGCCAATCCCAACACTACGGGCGACGTCATGACCGGCGGTGCCGGCGACGACACCTATGTCATCGATGATGTGACCGGCACGGCGGCTCAAAGGGACCAGGTCATCGAGGCTGCAGGCGCTGCCGGCGGCATCGATACGGTGACCGGATCGGTCAATCTCGACCTCGCACTTTATGCCAATGTCGAGAACGTCACGCTGACGGGAACCGCGAATGTCAACGCGACTGGCAATACCGGCGACAACATCCTCACCGGCAATGCCGGCAACAACGCACTGACCGGCGGCGCCGGCACGGATACGGCGGTGTTCACCGGATCGGTGCTCGACCATACCCTCACCACGACCAATGCGGGCGTGCTGACCATTACAAGCGATGCCGATGGCCGCGACACGCTGACGACGATCGAAAAGGTTCAGTTCGGCGCGACGGCCTACACCACCCAGKTGGGAAC
>NZ_JBFTLD010000348.1:0-6060 GCF_056396265.1 Allobosea sp. 05T422_2
ACCACCGCCGAAGCGCTCGGCGTCGACATCGCGCCGCGCCTCAAGGTCCTGAAGACCACCGAACCGCCAAGCCGATCGGCCGGCGTCAAGGTCGGCTCGGTCGCCGAGCTGGTTTCCAAGCTGAAGAATGAAGCAGGAGTTATCTGAATCATGACGACGCTGCTTCTCGCCAAGCACGACAACAAGAGCCTCAACGAGGCCACCCGCAAGGCCCTGACCGCCGCCAAGGCGCTCGGCGCGCCTGTGCATATCCTGGTCGCCGGCACGGGCTGCAAGGCGGTTGCCGAGGCCGCAGCCAAGCTCGACGGCGTCGAGAAAGTGCTGCTGGCCGACGATGCTGCCTACGAGCACCGGCTTGCCGAACCGCTGTCTGCCCTCATCGTCTCGCTGGCCGGCCCCTACGACGCGATCGTCGCGCCGGGCACCACGACCGGCAAGAATGTGATGCCGCGCGTCGCTGCCCTGCTCGATGTGATGCAGATCTCGGAAATCACCAAGGTCGTCTCGCCCGACACCTTCGAACGTCCGATCTATGCCGGCAACGCGATCCAGACCGTGCAGAGCAGCGAGGCCAAGAAGGTGCTCACCGTGCGCGGCGCGTCCTTCGCGGCGACCGGCGACGGCAGCGCGACCGCGCCGATCGAAGCGGTTGCCGCTGCCGAGCACGCCGGCACCTCGAGCTTCAAGGGCGAGGAAGTCGCCAAGTCCGATCGTCCGGAGCTCGCGTCGGCCAAGATCATCATCTCGGGCGGCCGCGCGCTCGCCTCGGCCGAGAATTTCGGCAAGGTGATCGAACCCGTCGCCGACAAGCTCGGAGCCGCCATGGGCGCCTCGCGCGCCGCGGTGGATGCCGGCTATGCCCCGAATGACTGGCAGGTCGGCCAGACCGGCAAGGTCGTGGCGCCCGACCTCTATATCGCCGTCGGCATCTCGGGCGCGATCCAGCATCTCGCCGGCATGAAGGATTCGAAGGTCATCGTCGCCATCAACAAGGACGAGGAAGCCCCGATCTTCCAGATCGCCGATTACGGCCTCGTMGGTGACCTCTTCACCATCATGCCCGAGCTTGCGGCCGAACTCGCCAAGATCGGGCGCTGACCGATCGGCCGCTGACGCCAGCGGCACGAATGTGATATCCGGGCCGCTTGCTCTGGGCGGCCCGCGTCGCTTTCACGATGAAGGCGATCAGACGAAAGATGGATCAGGACATGTCGGACCAGGCGATCAAGACGATCGGCATCATTGGCGCGGGGCAGATGGGCAACGGCATTGCCCATGTCGCGGCCGTCGCTGGCTTCGACATCCGGCTGCACGACCTCGCCGAGGACCGCATCAAGGCCGCTCTGGCGACGATCGACGGCAATATGGCGCGTCAGGTCAGCAAAGGCGCCATGGATGACTCGCTACGGCGCGAAGCCATGGCCAAGATCGTCGCGACGCCGACCCTGGAAGGGCTTGGCGACTGCGACCTGATCATCGAGGCCGCGACCGAAAGCGAGG
The DNA here is from genome assembly GCF_056396265.1 of Allobosea sp. 05T422_2. Lineage (NCBI taxonomy): Bacteria > Pseudomonadati > Pseudomonadota > Alphaproteobacteria > Hyphomicrobiales > Alloboseaceae > Allobosea > Allobosea sp. 05T422_2. The sequence continues at coordinate 1,501 of NZ_JBFTLD010000348.1, forward strand.
AGGTCAAGCGCAAGATCTTCACAGCCGTCTGCCCGCATATCAAGCCGGAGACGATGCTTGCGTCCAACACCTCGTCGATCTCGATCACCCGGCTTGCCGCGGCGACCGACCGGCCGGAGCGCTTCATCGGCATCCATTTCATGAACCCCGTGCCGCTGATGCAGCTCGTCGAGCTGATTCGCGGCATCGCCACCGACGACCATACCTTCGAGGCGGCCCGCAGCTTCATCAGCAAGCTGCACAAGACGGTGACGGTCTCGGAGGATTTCCCGGCCTTCATCGTCAACCGCATCCTGCTGCCGATGATCAACGAGGCGGTCTATACGCTCTATGAGGGCGTCGGCTCGGTCGAGGCGATCGACACCGCCATGAAGCTCGGCGCCAATCATCCGATGGGTCCGCTCCAGCTTGCCGACTTTATCGGCCTCGATACCTGCCTCTCCGTGATGCAGGTGCTCCATGATGGCTTGGCGGATTCGAAATATCGCCCCTGCCCGCTGCTGGTAAAATATGTCGAAGCCGGCTGGCTCGGCCGCAAGACCAAGCGCGGTTTCTACGATTATCGCGGGGAAAAGCCGGTCCCTACCCGCTGACCGGCATCCCGACCCGGGCATTAAGCCGGGTATCGCCCCAGAATTCGGAATGGATGGCGTCGGCCGGCTCAAGGCCGGCCACTATGACGCACATCAACTTCGCACTGCGGCATCTTCACATTCCTGTCGTCTCGCGCGTACATTGAGYTGTGAGCAGGATTCGTCCTGCTTCGATCAGCGGAGGTGCGACGGGTTTGACGGCGCATGTGATGCATCCGATGGCCTCTCCGGATGGCTGTCCGGCTCTGGTGCTCAATGCCGATTTTCGGCCGCTGAGCTACTACCCTCTCTCGCTCTGGAGCTGGCAGGACGCCATCAAGGCAGTCTTCATGGACCGGGTGAACATCGTCTCGGAATACGACACGATCGTGCACAGCCCGAGCTTCAACATGAAGCTCCCGTCGGTCGTCTCGCTGAAGACCTATATCAAGCCGTCCCGCACCCCCGCCTTCACCCGCTTCAACGTCTTCCTGCGCGACCGCTTCTCCTGCCAGTACTGCGGCACGCGCGACGAACTCACCTTCGACCATGTCGTGCCGCGCTCGAAGGGCGGCCTGACGACCTGGGACAATGTGGTCGCGGCCTGCTCGCCCTGCAATCTGCGCAAGGGCGACAAGATGCCGACCGTCGTCGGCATGTTGCCTCTGCAAAGGCCCTTCGCGCCGACGGTCAACGACCTGCACCGCAACGGCAAGCTCTTCCYGCCGAACTACCTGCACGAAAGCTGGCTCGACTATCTCTACTGGGATTCCGAACTCGAACCCTGAGATGCTCGGTGCGGATTATCCGCCTTGTTTCGAGGCCTTGATCAGGCCCAGCAGGGCCAGGGCGGCAAGCCCCAGCGAAGCCAGAGCATTCCAGCCCGCCAGGGACAATCCGAGAAACCGCCACGCTGCTTCGCCACAGGACACCACACGCGTGGTCTGAAGCTGCTTCATGAAATCCTGGACGCCTGCGGCAGCCGCCGGGGCACCGCCGCCGCAATCATTCGGCCCGAGGAACCAGCCCCATTCCACACCGGAATGATAGGCGCCGAGCCCGGCGCTCCAGAGCATCAGCACGGCGAAGCCCGCGAGCACCGCCATTTGCAAGGCACGCGAACGAGCGACCACCAGCGCCGCGACGGCAAGCGCCATGGCGGCGTAATGCGGAATGCGCTGCTCGAGGCAGAGCTTGCAGGGCACGAGATGCCAGACGAGCTGCGACCACCATGCTCCGGCGATCAGGGCCGTCGAACCGAGACCGAGGAGCAGGATCAACCGCATCGGGCGCATCAGCATGTCGAGCCGGGAATCGCTGCCGGGCATTGCATCATACCGCCGGGAACAGATGTTTGAAGGCGAAGAAGCCGCCCACGATCCCAACGACCAGGACGATCATCGCCGTGGTGAAATGCTCGTCGAGAATGCGCCGGATCGGGCCGCCGAACCGATTGAGCAACCCGGCCAGAAGATAGAACCGGGCCCCGCGCGTGATGATCGAGAGCACGACAAACCAGAGCAGATCGTATCCGGCAAAGCCCGATGTGATCGTCACCAGCTTGTAGGGAATCGGCGTCAGCCCCTTCAGCAGGATGATCCAGGCACCATACTGCGCATAGGCCGCCCGAAAGGCCTCGACCCCGTCGCCATGGCCGTAGAGCTTGATGATCCACTGACCGAGCGAATCATAAAGCAACGCACCGATCGCGTAACCGAGCAGTCCCCCGAGCACCGAGGTCACTGTGCAGATCCCGGCATAGAACCAGGCTTTCTGGGGCCTGGCGAGCGCCATCGGCACCAGCATCACGTCGGGCGGAATCGGGAAGAAGGAACTTTCCGCGAAGGAGACGGCACCCAGCGCATAGGGTGCGCGCGGGCTGGCGGCGAGCGCCATGGTCCATTCATAGAGGCGTCGAAACATGCTCATGCACCGGTGCGCGCCGCCCGATGAGGGCCGACATGCGGCTGTTCAGTCCTCAGGAGCGGGCGATAGCCGTTCCGCGCGCCTGAGCGAGCAAAGACCATCTTCCGGCGAGCGTTGCCTACCCACCGGGCTGGCTTCGCTATCGAGGCTGTCTAGCCCCGATGGCGTCAGGCTGTCCATCATTCACAGCTCTGCACAATGCCTGCTCACGATCCGTTGACCGCGCGCGCGCCATCGCTATAGTCCGCCGGCCCGTTGAGGGCATGTACCGCGGTCGAAGGACCGGCGGCCTCATGCTTGGGCCCCTGTGGCGGAATTGGTAGACGCGCTCGACTCAAAATCGAGTTCCGCAAGGAGTGCTGGTTCGATCCCGGCCAGGGGCACCACATCGCCGTTCGCCAGCGTACGCTGGCGTGCGATGCTCTCTTAAAACACCCATGATTGCTTGGCTTTGCGTTCGTCGGCGTGCGTCCTCATGCGTTGACAGTCGCGAAAATTGTTGGCCCTCTGGAGCGCATAGGCCAACAGGCCGGATTTCTCGGGCCAACAAATGCCACTGACGGATGTAGCTATCAGAAGCGCCAAACCCCGCGAGAGCACCGTGAAGCTCTCGGATGGTGGCGGCTTGCAGTTGTGGATAGAGCCGCGTGGCGCAAAGCTCTGGCGCCTCGCATATCGTTTCGATGGGAAACAGAAGAAGCTCGCGATCGGCCCCTATCCGGCTGTGGATCTGCGCTCGGCCCGCGCCAAGCGGGAGGAGGCAAAGACGCTTCTCCGCGAAGGTAAAGACCCTGGCGCCATCAAGCGCCTGGAGAAGCTGACTGGCAAAGCCAACCGCGAAACAACCTTTGCGGTGGTCGCTACCGAGCTGGAGCAGCAGAAGAAAGCGAGCGGCAAGGCGCAGACGACTGTCGAGAAGTTTGCATGGCACATAAGCCTTGCGGCGCCCGACATCGGGAAGCGCCCAATTGCAGAAATCAGCGCCGCCGAGGTGCTGTCGGTCCTGCGCAAGGTCGAAGCACGTGGGCGGCTAGAGACGGCTCGACGGCTGCGCTCGATCATCGGCCAAGTTTTCCGTTATGCCATCGCGACACAGCGCGCGAAGGATGATCCGACCTTTGCGCTGCGAAGCGCGCTCACGCCGCCCATAGTCAAGAGCCAGGCTGCCCTGACCGAGAACAAGTCATTCGGTGCTCTACTGCGGGCGGTCGATGGTTATGAAGGTTCGCGCCTGACGACATACGCCCTTCAGCTCATGGCGCTCCTGTTTCCTCGTCCGGGTGAGTTGAGGCTCGCTGAGTGGTCGGAGTTCGATTTTACCCGGGCAGTTTGGACGGTTCCAGCGGGGCGAATGAAGATGAGGCGCCCTCATGTCATTCCCCTTCCTACACAAGCCCTGGCTGTCCTAACTGAGGCGCGCCGGATATCGGGCAACGGCATCTTTGTGTTTCCGTCGATCCGATCGGTCGATAGGGCGATGTCGGAGAACACATTGAATGCTGCCCTGCGGCGGTTGGGTTACTCGAAGGACGAGCACACGGCGCACGGTTTTCGAGCGTCGGCCTCCACACTCCTAAACGAAAGCGGGCTCTGGTCAGCCGATGCCGTCGAGCGCGCGCTCGCGCATGAGGAAGTGGACAAGAGCCGACGCGCCTATGCGCGCGGCCAATATTGGGACGAGCGGGTCCGCATGGCCCAATGGTGGGCGGACCACGTCGATGCTCTTCGGGGCGTCGGCCAAATCCATCGCCTCCATCGCGCCTAGCGAGCTACGCGTCTGAGGGCGGGTGGAAAATAGCGATAGCGAACAAAACAAGTACATTATTGCTGGGGAGCAGGTTTCGTGCGAACGTCAGCAAGTTCACAGGCATAACCTCAGGTGACGTAGCTATGCAATTTAAAAGGCTACTCAGTATCGACCAGACCCAGGATTACTTGGGCTTGGGCAAGACGCGCATCTATCAGCTTATCGCTCAGCACCAATTGCAGGTGATAAAGGCCGGTCGACGCACGCTTGTCTCTCAGGCAGAGCTAGAGCGTTATGTTTCGACACTCCCGCGCG
>NZ_JBFTLD010000349.1:0-7842 GCF_056396265.1 Allobosea sp. 05T422_2
TCCCGCCCCGGTCCCGTCGCTCCGCCCTCGCCATCCATCTGCATCGTCTGTGCGCCATGGCACAATGGAAAGCCGTCGCTGGCCTCGCAGCGTGAGCCCGTCACCCGGTTGAGTTCGCTTCAATGGTCCGCGGTTAACGTGACAACGCCCTCTGTCGTAGCTGTGCAGCAGGATCAGGCAAAAGTTCCAAAAGGTAGGGGGTGGATTTTGACCACATCCGAGGAGTCATCGAGGCCTGCCGCCGTCGACTATGGGGCTCCTACGATAGCCTGTGACGGCGTCGGCGGCCTTCTGCACGGGAACGGCCTCTACAGCATCGTTTTGATTACCGGTCGCCCCACCGTAATGCGCGACCAGACTATCCCCATCGTCCCGGTCCTTTCGTGCCAGCTTCAAAGTAGCCGTGAAGGGCTCCTATCCCTCAAGAAGGCAATCGACGACTTAGTCTTGGCCACTACCGCGCCTCACGGTCRGGCGCAGTGACACGGAGCGCTACCTCTCCTGATGCGGGTCATCCAACTCGCCTTACTGTGTGAAAAAGTGGAGCCGCACTTAACTGGCCAATCGTTCGCGCATGCCGAACGTTGCTTCCCATTCTTCCTCTGACAGCAGCCCGCTCATCTCGTAGCGATCATCGAGGGTGCCAGTGGTAACGACCAGCCGAGATGATCACCGTTGAAGCCGTAGACGTCGTACCCGGTATTGCTCTTCTTCAGATACGCAACGCGCTTGCCGCTCCAAAGATAGATCGTCATTCCTCGACGATGGTCGCGCGGCGGAAGCCGCGGCATGATGGTGCCCCGATCCAACGTGGGAGCCCCACCATGAGCCAGCAGCACCACGTCGGCCTCGATGTCTCCGTGAAAGAGACCGCGGTCTGTATCGTCGATCGCCAGGGAAAGGTCGTGTATCGCACACCCTGAAGCGATCAGCGCCATCGGCCTCGGCMACATCTGAGCTCGCATTGGTCTGGAGGCAGGACCGCTTTCACCGTGGCTCTATGCCGGCTTGGTCGAGGCGGTACTGCCGGTGATCCACGTCGAGACCCGACATATGCGCGCTGCGCTTTCGGCCCGGAACAACATGACCGATCGCAATGACGCGCTCGGCATCGCACAGATGATGCGCGTCGGGCTGCTTAAACCGGTCCACGTCAAAAACTCCGGCCGGCCACTCGTTCAGAGCCGAGTTAGGCCGCAGTCAAGCAGGCCCTTGAAACTCGGCGCGTCACCTGTCATATAATTTTGCGACAGTTGACTAACGGGGGGGATGAGCCATGGTGGTTTCGGCTGAGAAGATGATGCCACCGGAAACCGGTGGAACCCTGCACAGGGTGACGGAACTGCTGGGCGGCGCCAAGCTGCTAGCGTGGCGCGTCACTAGCTCCCTGGACGCSCATGAGATGTTGCTACGAGGCCTACCGCCTTCGGCACTGGATCATCTTGTCGGGCAGCTCACCCATATTCAGAAGGCGGATTCGCTGGAGAAGGCGTTCGGCATGAGCCTGCGAACCTATCAGCGGCGCAAGGACGCGCCCGCAAAACCGCTGAGCCAGGAGCAGAGTGGACGGGCGTGGAAGTTCGCCGAGATTCTGTCGAAGGCAACGGATGTTTTCGGTTCGCAGGCAGAGGCTGAACAGTGGTTCGAACGCCCCGCGATCGGCCTTGACCAGCGTCGCCCGATCGACCTTCTGGCGACTCCGGCCGGCGTCGAGCTGGTAGAGGACTATCTGACCCGGCTCGACTACGGTGTCTATGCGTGACGCCATTGCCGAGCGTGCTTGGAGGCGCCGAGCTAATAGCTTGGCGCCTCGATCAAGCCATCCATGCATCGACCTGGGATAGCGGAGAAGGAGCCTATCGGGTCGGAGGGCGATGGAATAGCGCCGGAGTGCGTGCGGTATATTGCGCGCTCGATCCTGCGACGGCCATTCTCGAAGTTGCCGTCCACAAGGGCTTCTGGGTGCTAGACACCGTTCCCCATGTGATGACGGCGGCCGTTATTTCAGACATTGCTGCAGTCCATATCGTCACGCCGGATCGGGTACCGAATCCGAATTGGCTGCGCCCTGGCATCCCAAGTGCCGGCCAGCAGGTTTTTGGCGACGATCTGCTACGGCGGCATGCATTTGTCGTTGTTCCGAGTGTGGTTTCAACCCATAGCTGGAATTTGCTCTTCACGGCCGCCAGGCCGGGCTATGCGCGCCGAGTTCAGGAGTCGTTCGCGCTCGATACCCGACTTCATCCGCCGTCAGCGAAGTGACACGACATAGTGCCGCAGAACAGCGGCATGGTTCTGTTGCAAATTCCCGCGGCGCCATGGAATTTGGGGGTTCGTGCCGTTTCACGCCGCTGCGATAATGAAACTGCGCTGCGAACTGCTGGGCTTTGTCATGCTCCCCCTTCGTCGAGTGCCTCGAGCCTGCGGTGCAGATCGGTTACCTTGATGGCCTCGGTCGTGCCGCTTTACCAGACCGTCATCGGCTATGGCGCCGCCAAGCCGCTGCAGTTCACCCCGGCGCCGAACGAAAATCTGTTCCTCAACCGCATGCGTTGGGGGGAGTGATTCGAGTCCAGCTGGCATTGGCACGTTAACTGCCGGCGGGCGTCAGGGCCTGAACGGGTCGTCATCGGGTTCGCACGCCAACCCATGTCTTGGTCGACCGAATTCGGTTCCTCGCGAAAGTCATGCCCTGAATCGGGTCGGCTAATCACCCTTTTGCCTGCGCGCCCCGTTCGATTTGTCAGCCGACCGGTCGTACAATCCCGAAGGAGGCGATTCATCGGGCCCRCCGGTGGCGAATACGTCACTATCCGCTCGAAGCCATGCCCCAACCAAGAACTGCGCCGCACGTGGCAGGGTGGGGCTATTTCGAGCAGCTCTTGTTCTGCCTCCTAATGAGGAAAGCGCAGCTTCGACGGGCGCAGTGTTCCGACTCCTGACACGGTTTGCCCAAGCTCGAACGTGCYGAAATGCTAATAACATGTCAGTTGTATCTTGCTGCAGCGTCTGTAATCCTTCCTTTCGGGAGGATCGAATGAAAACACATCTCATCATCGGTGCGCTGCTCGGACTGGCCGGGCTGAGCGAGGCCGCAGCCCAGGTGCCGATCCGGGTCTTCGCGAACTCAGCCCATCAAACGGCGTTTCAGGGCACACCTAACAGGCCCGAAACCAATCTCCAGGCGGCTTTCGAGCGCGAGACCGGGTTCAAGATCGTCTGGGAAACGGTGCCGTGGCCGCAGATGCAGCAGAAACCTGCTCCGGACCCTGTCATCTGGTACATCGCAGTTCGACGTCGTGATGATCGAGAGCAGTTGGCCCTCACGCGACGTTCTGGAAAAGTTGGTTTCGCTGAAGGAGCGGCAGGCCCAGGCGCTCGAACTCGCCAAGATATTCCCGTCCATGCTCGCCGCTTACCAGCTTGACGGCGATCTCCGCGCGGTGCCGATCCGCTCGAATCCTCAGATCATCCACTACAATAAGCAGATCTTCGAGGAGCGTGGCATTACCGCGCCCAAGACMTTCGAAGATTTCCTAGCTGCCGCCGAGAAGGCCTCGCACAAGCGCGCGGACGGCGCCTCGGTCTATGGCCTAGCCATCAAGCCCGAAGAAGACATCATTACGACCGTCAAGGCTATGGGCGGCAATGTTCTGACGGATGATCACGAAGTAAAGGTCACCGAACCGAAGACCATCAAGGCGATCGAACGGTTGAGGACGCTGGTTGAGCGCGGCGCGCTGCCGCCGAACTTCGCTTCGATGGACGCCACCTCCGTCCAGACGATGATGCGCGAGGGCCTGGCTGCAATGTCGCTGTTCGGCGACAACTATTACAACCGCTTCAACGATCCGGCCTCGTCCCGCGTGGCCGGCAAGGTTGGCTTCTTCGCAATCCCCGGATCGGCCGAAGGCAGCTTCGCTCCGGCCAAGATGGCATTCTGGGGGGCAGCATTCCCGGCCAACGGCCGGGCCGAGGGGCGTGAAGCCGCCTGGACATTCATTCGCTACCTCGCCTCGCCTGCCGTGCAGTTGCGAATGGCCCAGAATGGCAATGGTCCGGTCGATCCCGAGACACTCGCCAATCCGGCCTTTGTCGCGGCCGCCCCCTATAGTGCCGCTTCGGCCGCCGCACTCGCGAACGGCGCCTCCCCGCTGCCGGTGTTCGAAGGTGCCAATCAGGTACGCGACATCTTCGTCAAGGAGGCTGTCGCCGCCATGATGGGCCGTAAGTCAGCACAGGCCGCCATGACTGATGCGCACGCGCAAATCCAACCTCTCGTCGCAGCGCGGCGATAAATTCAGGGGTGGGTCCGGGAATGAACGCGCCCTATGCGCTCTCGAGCCGCGACATCGTTTTGCGCGATGTCGACGTGCTCGTGCTCGGCGGCGGGATGTCCGGTGTCTTCGCCGCATTGGCGGCCAAGACGCCGCACCTGAGCGTMGCCATCGTCGAACCCAGCAATATTCTAGGCGGCCAGGGCACCGCAGGCGGTGTCGCCGGCTTTGTCGGTGACACCGCCCGGGTCAATTACATCTTCGCGGATCTGGTGGCGCGCCTCACCCGCGCCGGCAAGATCGAGCCCTATCGCAGCAATGACGACCGCCGCGCCTATGATCTCGAATCCTGCGGCTTCGCCTTGCAATGCATGCTCGACGAGGCCGGGATTGAGACTTGGCTGCATGCCGCAGCGCTTGATGCCAAGGCTGAGAATGGGAGCGTCACCGAAGTTCTGGTGCGATGTGGGCCGACCCTCGTGCGCGTCAGCCCCCGAGTTGTGATCGATGCGACCGGTAATGCGGTGATTGCCTCAGCCCTCGGCTGTCCTGTCACGCATCTTGGCGCGCGCGAACAATTGCCGATGAGCCTCTATTTCACCCTCTGGAACACCCACCAACTGGTGCGCCCGCTGCTGCCGGAGGGCTGCCCGAGTTGGGAGAGAGACGACGAGCTGCCTATGACGTCCTTGCACGGCTTTGCCGATGGCCGGGTCGAGGTGAAGATGAAAGTCGTCGGCTTCGATGCGGCTGATGGCTTCAGCCTGTCGAAGGCTGAAATCCATGCGCGCCGACAGATGATGGGCCTAGTCTATTATCTTCAGACGCGAGGCTATGGCGGCCGACACACCATCAATGGTGGCGCGCCACTCGCCACATATACGCTGGCTCATACTGCTCGCAGCATCGGCCAACGCGAAGGCCGGCGCATCATCGGCAAAGCGACCTTGACGGATGCGGATGTCCGCAGCGGCGCGGTGTTCGACGACGCTGTCGCCGTCGGCACCTATCACCTCGACTTCCATTGGCCGGCGACGGAGCGGCGTGCAGGAACGGGCGTCACCGACATGGTCGAACCGTATCACATCCCGCTCGGCGCGATGATCCCGCAGGGCGCGAGCAATGTTCTTTGCCCCGGGCGTTCCCTGTCGGGCGAGCAACTGGCGCTGAGCTCCTACCGGGCGATGACGACATGCGCCCAGATGGGCTTCGGCGCGGGTAAAGCGGCAGCGCTCGCCGCAGCGCACGGCGGCGATATCGAGCGGATCGACATCAAGACTCTACGCCGGGACATCGAGGCAGGCGGCCAAAGTCTCGATCTGTCAACCTACGGCGACTATCTCCGTTGTCTGCGCCTGATCGACGAAGACACCGGCCTCGTGGCGGAAGGCGAGGCCGAGCTGAAACTGGTTCGCGCTCGCAACGGCCGGACCTATCTCGCCTGCCTCCAGCGCAGCGGGAAACTCACGATCTCCCTGCGCTTCCACCGCCACTGGTCGACCGTTGCCGTGACGCAGTTGGCCGGGCCCGCGCGACTGGTCAGATTTGCTAGTACAGGCGACGGGCTGCTCGACATGCAGCTCTCCGATGGCGGCGGCCGGCTCATGGCCTTTCGCGGTGAGGTCGCCCTCGCCTCTGACCGCGCGCCTTTGTCCTTACAGCTTCTGCCGGAACCGGGTTTAACTACCGCCTCGACGCTTGAGCGGAGCGAGAGTCTCGATGGCGGCAGCATAGCCATGGACGATCAGTTGACCGTCATTGCTATCTCCCCGACTGGGGCTAGGCGGCGCGCGCGAACGGCGCGCACTTGATAGCGTTTGTCAAAGCGCCCGCAAAGGAGACCCGTTTCCTGATCCTTAGCCACGACCTCAATGGTGCCGTCACACCCGACATGATCGCGACTCCAATAGGTATCGCCGTCGCCTTCAGCGATTTGGACGGCAGGATCCGCTTGTGGGAAGGCGCGCTTGAGCAATTCTCGGCGCTGGGTTCGCCGGCGCCAGACCCGAGGGAGCTGCAGCGCGCACCTTACCAGGATCGGGTTCTGCTGGCGGGAGCACTCGGGGATGCCCGCCAGGACGCGCGTTGAGTTGAAGCCCGGCGCGGTAGGCCACGTAGCGAGCAAGCTCGCCCCCTTGCGCAACTGGTCGCTGGTGATGCCGCTTTATGCGCTTGTCACCGCCGTGATCGTCTTGCCCGAAATCTGGGCGCTCTATCTCAGTTTTACAGATTATTCAGTCGGCCGTGTTCCGAATTTCGTCGGCCTGAAGAATTATCGCGCGACCCTCGCCGCCGCCGATTTCTGGGCCTCGACCTGGCGCACGGCGGTTTTCGTCGCGATCGCCGTCAGCCTCCAACTCGCCATCGGACTTTGGCTCGCCTGCATTCTCGTGCGCGTGAGGCGCTTTCGCGCGCTGGTGATCGCCTGTCTCGTCGCTCCGATCGCCATGAGCCATGCGGTCACGGCGACGATGTGGAGCTATCTGCTCGATCTCAATGTCGGCCCGATCAACTACGCCATCGAACTTCTAGGCTTTCCCCGGCAGCAATGGCTTTCCTCGGATTCCCTCGCGCTTCCGGTTGTGGCCTTGATCGAATTCTGGGCCGGCATGCCCCACGTCCTCATCTTGCTGTTTCCGATCCGKGCGGCGCTGTCGCCGGAGATCTACGAGGCGGCCGAGATCGATGGTGCCAGCCCATTCCAGAGCTTCCTCAGCATCACGCTTCCCTTGATGATGGCCGGGTTGCTAATCGCCGCCGTCTTCCGCGTCATCATCACCATGCGCGCTTTCGGGACTGTCTGGATACTGACGAAGGGCGGACCGCTCGAGGCCACGCAGATCCTCTCGATCTATCTCTACAAGGTAGGATTCAGCTACTGGGAATTCGGACGGGCCGCCGCCATCGCCTGGCTCATGCTGCTGTTGACGGCCGCTGCCGCCAGCATTCAGGTCATCCGGCTTTATCGGGAACACTAAGATGGAGTCGTCGCGTGCAAGGCTGGGCTGGATAGATCGTATTGTGCTCGGAATTGCCGTGTTCGTCTCGGTCGTCCCGATCCTGGTGGTCGCGCTCTCGGCCCTGAAACCCGACCGGGACATCTTCTCTTATCGGCCGATCCTRCTTTTCTGGCCCACGCTGGCGAATTTCTTCAGTCTCGGCGAACGCTGGAGCAAGTTCATGCTGGGTCTGGCCAACAGCGCGGCTGTGACCGGCGGGTCGATTCTACTCGTGCTGGCCGTCAGTCTTCCGGCCGCCTACGCCTTCTMGCGCTTGCCGCAATTCGGCGTGCGGCGCTCATCGGCGGTCCTGCTTGCGCTGAAGATGTTGCCGCCTCTGGTCGTCACCGTGCCGCTGTTCCCGATCTTTTCGAGCGTGGGCCTTGATGATTCCCGCCTCGGACTGGTCCTGGTCTATGCGGCCTTCGAGGTCAGCCTAGCGGTGATGATCCTGAAGACCTTCATCGACAACGTTCCGCTGGAAATCGAGGAGGCCTCCTTTCTCGACGGCTGCAGCCGTTTTCAGGCCTTTCGACGCATCATCCTGCCGCTGATCTGGCCGGGTA
>NZ_JBFTLD010000350.1:0-5980 GCF_056396265.1 Allobosea sp. 05T422_2
GTGTTGTAGCGCCGCTCGAAGTCGGCGTGCTTTTCCTTGTTGAAGCCGAAGATCGAAACGCGCTTCAGCTCATTGTCGGCGTCGGATGGCTTGGGTGCCTGCTGATAGACGATCTCGGGAAAGAGGCAGTAATGGATCTTGTATGTCCTGACCCAATCCATGAAGCGCGTCGCGCTTGCACGGCGGGCGACGAAGATCTGGCCGCCGACACGCATCGCCATCAAGGTCAGCCACTGCGGATCCATGTAGAAGAAGGGTTGAGCCGCCAGGATATTCCTGGAATTCTCGGCGTCGCCGCCTCGCATCGCGGCCACCAGGGAAATGGTGAGCCAGTATCGGTGCGTCAGCATGCAGCCTTTCGGGAATCCGGTCGTGCCGGACGTGTACTGGATGTTGACGAGGTCATCGAGCGCGGGTTGTGGCAGGTCCGCGGGGAGGGCGGGCGGTTTCCGCTCGATCCGGGCATATCGATCCGACGCATCGGAAGCGGCCCCGACGACAAGAACGTTGGAATTCCGTAACGGCGCCTCCGCACTCAGCGCCTCGTAGGAGGGCAGGCAGTCCGCATGGATGACGAGATACGTCGCCTGCGAGTCCGTGAGCACATAGTCGAGCTCTCGGCCGGTATAGCCGATATTGACCGGCACCATGACGGCCCCGAGTTTTGCCAGGGCAAGCCAGGTGAGGGGAAACGCCGGGATGTTGGGAAGCATGACGGCGACATGAGCGCCTTTGCGCACGCCCGCCGCATAGAGGCCCGCCGCAGCCTGTTCGATMGCCGACCTGGCTTCGGCATAGGTTGCGACGCCGCCCTCGCTCTCCTCGAAGAACGTCCAGAGGGTCTTGTCGCCGTTCACCGAGGCCCGCTCGTCGACGAACGAGCCGATGTTCTGCGCCAGCGGCGCCGCCTCGATAGTGCTCCTCATATGATCGACGAGAGGCTTGAGCTCGGACCAATCGCTGGGGCTGCTGTTGTTTTGCTGCATGTCAGGCCTCGGACACTGAATTCGACTGGTATCGGCGTTCATTCCGGCGGCGAACGATCTCACCCACGGTCATCGCGACGATGCTGAGAAGAGTGAGCATGACCGCGACGGCAGGCACTGTCGGATCGAGCTTAAGGCTGAGATCGTTCCAGATGCGCACGGGAAGCGTCTGCAATCCGCCGGAGATGAAGAGCGTGATGATCAGCTCATCGAAGGACGCGAAGAAGGCCAGGATCGCCGAAGCAAACATCGCTGGCGCTAGGTAAGGCAGGGTCGTGTGCAGGAACGCCCGGATGGGGCTCGCGCCAAGGACACGCGCTGCCCGCTCGATCGTCATGTCGTATCTGCGAAGGCTGCCCGACACGATCATCACGACATAGGGCAGGGCGATCAGCGCATGAACCAATGTCAGCGCGTAGATATTGTTCACCAGCTGCCAGCGCAGGAACACGATGTAGAGCGCAAGGGCGATAACCACCGATGGGATGATGAGGGGCGCGATGAAGATGGCACTCAGCAGGCCTTTTCCGCGAAAATCCGTACGAACGAGCGCGACCGACGCCAGGGTCCCGAAGAGCAGGCTGAGGATTGTCGCACCGACCCCGATCCTGAGGCTCGCGAGCGTGGCGTCGACCCAACTCTGATCGACGAAGAATTCCCTGTACCAGCGCAGGGACAGCGACTTCGGCGGGAATTCGAGGAACTGGCTGTCGGTCAGCGAAATCGGAACGAGGAAGAACAGCGGCAGCAGCAGAAAGCTGGCGACGAGGACAAAATACGCGGTCAGGACGGCCCGGGTCATCGTGCGAGCCCTCCGGTCGCGAATTCGGAGCGTTTCCGCGTGAGGGCCCAGTAAGCCAGAAGACAGGAGAAGGTCGCCGCCAGCAGCGTCGAAGCCATCACCGCCGCCAGGTCCCATTTCAGCGTCTTGTGAACCTGGAGATCGATGAGATTGGCGATGAGGAGACTTGTGCGGCCGCCCAGCAGCGTCGGCGTGACATAGAAGCCGAGGCAGAGGATGAAGCAGATGATGCCACCCGTCGCCGCTCCACTCACGCTGAGGGGAAAGACCACCTTCCAGAAGGCCTGCCTTGGCGATGCACCCAGGGATCGGGCCGCTTTCACGAGATCCCGCTCGACATCGAGTATCGAGGTCAGGCAGGTCAGGATCACGATCGGCAGCAGGATCTGAACCATTCCGATGTGAACGGCGATGGGCGTATAGAGCAGCTGAACGGGCTCCGCCGTCAGGCCAAGGGCGGCAAGCGCTTTGTTAAGAATGCCTTCGCGCCCGAGCAGGATGATCCAGGTGTAGGTCCTGACCAGGATGCTGATCCAGAACGGTAGGAGGATCAGATAGGTCGCCAGCACCCGCTTGCGCGGCGAGAGCCCCGCCATGAAGTAAGCCATGGGGTAGCCCATGACGAGGCAGATCACCGTCACAGTCGCGGCGGTGACGAACGTCCTCTGCAGGACGATGATGGAAAGCTGCGAATTATAGACCTGTCGCAGCGCCTCGGCCGTGAAAGCCGTTCCATCGTGTACGGTCAGCTTCAGGACGCCGAATACCGGAAAGACGAAGAGAAGCGCTGCCAGCAACGTCGCTGGCGCGAGCAAAAGCGTGGTTTTCGTCCACCGGAGTTTCATGATGCAGCCAGGTTCCCGAGTGGCTCAGATCAGCAGCCATTCGTTCCAGCGTGTTGAGACCGCGTCGAGATTCTCTGCCCACCAGGCACTGTTGAACTCGAACTGCACCGCCGCGTTTTCGGGCGAGGTCGGCAGGGTCGCTGCGAAGGCCGGGTCCAGCAATTCCATCATTCCCGGCACGAAGCCGGGGTAGGGGACCTGCTTCACGAATGCCGCCGATGCCGCAGGGTCCATGCGAGCCTTCATGAAGCGCATCGCCTCGGTGGGGTGCTTCGCGCCCTTTGGAATGGCGAGGAAGGAGAGCATCAGGGCTCCGCCCTTGAAGGTGATGTCGACGGGCTTGCCCTCGTTCCTCAGGGGGGTGATGCGGCCGTTCCAGCATGAAGTCATGCTGACCTCGCCGTCGATCAGCAACTGGACGTGCTGGGCTCCGTTGGTCCACCAGACCGGGATATGGGGCTTGAGCTGGTCGAGCTTCTTGAAGGCGCGGTCGACGTCGAGCGGATAGAGCTTGTCGAGCGGAACGCCATCGGCAAGCAGGGCGAATTCGAGGTTGCCCTTGGGCGAATTTTCCAGCGAGCGCGGGCCCGGGAAAGCTTTGACGTCCCAGAAATCGGCCCAGGATTGCGGCGTCTTGCCGTTGCCGAATTTGTCGGTCCTGAAAGCGATCACGGTTGAATAAGAGGCCCGGACCATCGCAGTCGGCTGCTTTGCGATGGCCGGCAGCTTGTTGTCGGGATCGATGATCGAATAGTCGATCTTTGCAAGCCATCCGGCTTTGGTTGCGGTCACGACGTCGTCGCCGTTCAGCTCGGTCAGATCCCACTCGACATTGCCGGACTCGACCATGGCCTTGAGCTTGGGAAGGCTCACGGGTGCTGTCGGCCTGACCTYGATTCCCGTCTCCCTGGTGAAAGGCTCTTCGAAGATCTTCGTGATCATCGTGGCGAGCGCCCCGCCGGAGCCGTTGACGACGATGGTCACGTCCTGAGCGAAAGAGGGTTTGAACGCGAAAACGCCGGCAAGTGCACCTGTGGCGATTCCGAAAGCTCTTCTGGTCATCGTCATGATCGATAGTCCCCTGAGTTTTTTTGGTGGTCTGGGAAGCTCAACCCGTGAGCGAGACGAGGTCAGCGACGTTGAGATCGAAGCTGATCGGCGTGCCCAGCGGCAGCACGTCCTGTCCTGGCCTGCGTGGCTCGATGGCCGAGATGTCCTTGCCGTCCGCAGCGCGCAGCACGTAGCGGACGGAATTGCCGAAGAAGACGGCCTCMGCGAGGGTGGCCCGATGCGCGCCGGCGGCATCTTGGCGGATCTGGATGAGCTCCGGCCGGATTGACGCGAAGCTGGCCGCCGAGAGATGCGCGACATTCCCGGACACGCGGCCAAGCCCTTCGAGCATGACGGACGCTGGCGCGGCGCCCTCGACCTTGAGGATGTTGTTTGCACCCACGAATTCCGCGACGAAGCGTGATTGCGGCTTGTCGTAGAGCTCTTCCGGAGGGCCGATCTGCAGGACCTGGCCCTTGTCCATGACCGCCAGCCGGTCGGAGAGCGTCAGCGCCTCGCCTTGATCATGGGTGACATAGATGACGGTACACCCGATCTGGCGCTGGTATTCCTTGATCTCGAGCTGGAGTGTCTCTCGCAGCTTCAGATCAAGGGCGCCCAGCGGCTCGTCCATCAACAGCACCCGGGGCTCGAACACGACCGCGCGTGCAAAGGCCACGCGTTGCTTCTGGCCCCCGGACAGTTCGTGCGGCATGCGGTTCGCTAGTGTGTCCAGCCGCACCATCTGGAGCGCCTTCTCCGAGCGCCGCCGGGCTTCGGCCCGCGGCACGCCGCGCATCTCGAGGGGAAAGGAAATGTTGCGGATGACATTGCGATGGGGAAAGAGCGAATAGCTCTGGAACACCATGCCGATGTCGCGCTTCTCCGTCGGCAGCTTCGTGATCGGCACTCCGTCGATGAGAATTTCACCGCTGTCGATATCCGTGAAGCCTGCCAGCGCGTTGAGGGCGGTCGTCTTTCCAGAGCCGCTCGCCCCGAGCAGGGTMATGAACTCCCCGCGCTCGACATGCATCGAGAAGCTCTCCAGCGCGACGAACTTTCCATACGTCTTTCGAACGCTTCTGAAATCGATCGTCGCTCCGGTCGAACTCATTTGATCCGGCTCCGAATGAGAGGCATATTTGAAAAGTGACGATAGTGTCATTTTTTGTCAAGCGCGCTATGCTGGTATTGAGATTGCGGCGCGATTGAGTGTGCTGTCAGAAGCGATAGTGAGAAGGGCGGGCCCTTGTTGTTGGAAAACGTAAATTTCGATTACGTGGATTACCTGGAGAAACGCTTGGCTGCCGCGCAAAGCGAGAAGAAGATCATTCGCACTGAGTTGCAGCTCGAGCTGGCAACCGCGCGCCTTCTCAGAGAAAAAAACTATCACGCAATTTCGGTTGATCTCATTGCGGCGACCGCTGGTGTCGCGCACGGGACGTTTTACCGGTATTTCGCAGCCAAACGCGATGTCGTTGCTAAGACTATCGCCGATTATTTCATGTTCGTGCGCGCATCGCGCCACCCAATTGCCCGTGATGCGTCGCAATACGAAGCAATCCACCAGGCCAACCTGCACTATGTCGAATGCTTCCGTCGCAATGTCGGACTCATGCGTTGCCATTTCCGGCTCAAGGACGAGGACGAGCTGATCGCCGAGGTTGGCCGTAGCGCCGACAACGCCATGGTGGAGCGCGTCCTCGCCAGGCTGCGCCGCGAAGGACAGCTCGAGCTGTGGGATGCTGAAAAACTCAAACTGACCATCTTCTGCCTGATCGGAATGGTCGATGAGCTGTTGTTGAAGATCTACGGGCAGACCCAGCCTTCGCTCGCTGGGTTTCAAGCCAAGCCCCAACTCGTGGCGAGCACCCTATCCGATATGTGGTTCTCGACGATCTACGGTTCGCAATCACTCGAGCGCATTGCGCCGGGGGCGAGTTTGCCAAGGCTACGCCAGGTCGACTGAGTGATCGCCGTCAACTCGGCATGATATAGCTCAGCTGATTGCGAATATTCGCAGCCAGCGAAATCAAGCGKGGTGCGACCTCGTCCTCGATCTGGTTGGGGCTGAGCCGGAACACAGGCACCCGGCAGTTCATGCCGAAGCAATCGCCGTTGGCGTCCCGGATCAGCGGCACGCCAGCGGAATGGGTGCCCGGAATCCAGACGCCCTTGGCCACAGAAAACCCCCGGCTGCGGCAATCGATGACGCCCTGCAGGAAGGATTCGGAGTATTTCGTCCAGAGTTCGGGCGAGCGACGCTTCATTTCTTCGAGCTTCAGCTTGAGTTCGTC
>NZ_JBFTLD010000351.1:0-5963 GCF_056396265.1 Allobosea sp. 05T422_2
CCGCAATCCTGTCCGCCCGTGGCAATCCGCGAGCCGGTCAGGGCTGCCGTCATGGCAAAGAGCAGCGTCGCCGGTGGGCAGATGGCGAGATCGACCGCGTGTTTCAGCTCCCGGTCATAGCCCCTGGCTACCTCGGCTGCGATGGCAAGCTMGGCCTTGAGCCCGTTYATCTTCCARTTGCCTGCCACCAACGGCTTGATGCTGCGCGTCACCATTTTTYTCCTCTTCTCTCGCTCCGGGCTCTACCAACGCCCGCAACGCGCCGCAATCAGCCGGCAAGACCACGGTGAAGATTGCGGGCAGCGTGATCGGTTCCTATAAGCAGCGCCACAAAACGCGAAGGCTCGCGTCGCAGCGATGCGGCCGGAGAGGGAAAGAACGACCCCATGATGATGAATCGCATCCGCAAGGCGGGTCAGGGCCTCATTGGCAAGCTCATCATCACAGTGATGTTCGGATTTCTGATCCTGTCCTTCGCGATCTGGGGCATCGGCGACATCTTCCGGGGGTATGGACGCAACTCTGTCGCTCAGGTCGGGAAGACCGAGATCGGCCTCGAGCAGATGCGCGTGGCCTATCAGAACGAAGTCCAGAACCTGACGCGCCAGCAGCGCCGCTCGATTACTCCCGAAATGGCGCGCGCGCTGGGGCTCGACCGCCAGGTGCTCTCGCGCCTCGTGACGGAGGCTGTGCTCGATCAGACCGCGAGCCGGATGCGGCTTGCGGTCTCCGACGAGACCATCCGCAACCTGATTTTCCAGGACCCGGTCTTCCGCGATGCCTCCGGCAACTTCTCGCCGGCCCGCTTCAACGAATTGCTGCGCTCGAACGGGCTCAACGAACAGAATTATGTGCGCGAGCAGCGCGCCACGATCCTGCGCCAACAGATCGCCGAGATGGTGGTCGGCGGCGTGACCGCTCCGGTCGCGCTGCAGGAACTGGGACATCGCCTGCGCAACGAGCGCCGCGCAGTGACATTCGCCAAGCTGCCGCCGGCGGCCGCCGGTGAGATCGCCGCACCGACCGAAGCTCAGCTCAAGGGCTATTTCGACGAACGCAAGGCGAGTTTCCGGGCTCCCGAGTTCCGTAGCGCCAACGTGCTGACGATCTCGACCGAAGCTTTGGCCGACCCGAGCAAGGTCACCGACGAAGAGGCCAAGGCCCGCTATGAGCAGGTCAAGGCGCAGCGCTTTGGTTCCCCCGAGAAGCGCACGATCCAGCAGATCACCTTCCCGAATGCCGAGGAGGCGCAGGCCGCCAAGGCGAAGATCGATGCCGGCGAAGCGTTCGAGGCGATCGMCGCCGCGCGCAATGTCGCCGAGAAGGACCTGACGCTAGGCACCTTCACGCGCAATCAGGTCTTCGATCCGGCCGTGCGCGAGGCCGCGTTCGCGCTTGCCCAGGGAGCCGTCAGCGCTCCGGTCGCCAGCGCCTTCGGCTCGGTGCTCCTCCGCGTCCCGACGATCGAACTCGAGCATATCCGGCCCTTTGAGGAGGTTGCTGCCGAGGTGCGCAAGGACGTCGCGACCAGCAAGGCCACGAGCCAGCTCACGGACCTGCATGATCGGATCGAGGACCAACGGGCCGCGGCCAAGCCGCTTGCCGAGATCGCACGCGAGTTCAATCTGCCCCTGCTGACGGTCGGCCCGGTCGATGCCAGCCTGGGCAAGCCGGACGGCACGCAGGCACAGCCCCTGCCCGGCGGCGACGCCACGCTTCCCGCCATCTTCCGCTCGGATATCGGCGTCGATAACGAGGCCGTTCGCCTGCCGCGCGACACGGGCTATGTCTGGTTCGATGTGACCAAGATCGACCCCTCGCGCGAGCGGACCTTTGACGAGGTCAAGGGCGAGGTCGAGCGTCAATGGCGGGCAGACGAGGTGGCGAGCAAGCTCTCGGCCAAGGCCCGCGAACTGGTGCAGCGTCTTGATTCCGGCGAGGCCTTCGATGCCGTGGCCGCCTCGGCCGGCCTGGTTGTCGAACAGGCGGCGGAGCTCGGCCGGCAGGACCAGAAGCCGGAGCTGCCCGCCAATGTCATCAGCCTGATCTTCGGAACGCCTGTCGGCAAGAGCAACTCGGCGCTGGGCGCAGACGACAGCGGGCGCGTCCTCTTCAAGGTCGTTTCGGCGACGGTACCGCCCTATGCCCGGACGACGCAGGAGGCGGAGAATTTTGCCCGCCTGCTCGGCTCCAGCGTCAGCGAGGATATCCTCGCGCAGTATGTCGCGAAACTGCAGAGCAACCTCGGCGTCACGGTCAACGAGACGGCCTTCCGGAACGCCACCGGCGGCGCGCAGAACTGATGTCTGCGCCCTCCGATCTGTCCTCCTTTGCGGAGGCGTATGACGCGGGAGCGCCGCAGCTTCTGCGGCGCGTCCTGGTCGGTGATTGCGAGACGCYCGTCGCCGCCTTCATGAAGCTGAGGCACGCCACGTCCGGCCCAAGTTTTCTGCTCGAATCGGTCGAGGGCGGCGCCGTACGCGGGCGTTATTCGATGATCGGCATCGAGCCGGATGTGATCTGGCGCTGCCATCGCGGTGAGGCTTCGCTTTGCCGACCGGCTTTGGGCGAGGCCTTCGTCGCCGATCCGCGCCCCGCCTTCGAGAGCCTGCGGGCTCTGCTCGGCGAGAGCGCTATCCCCGACGAGGATGGCCTGCCACCGATGGCGGCCGGCGTCTTCGGCTATCTCGGCTACGACATGGTGCGGCTGATGGAGCGACTGCCGCAGCCAAAGGACACCGGGACCGGCGTCCCCGACGCGATCCTGACCCGCCCGACCCTGATGGTGGTGTTCGATTCCGTGCGCGACGAGATCCATCTCGTGACGCCCGTCCGCCATCAACCGGGCGTTGCCGCACGCGTCGCCCACGATCGGGCCCAGGAGCGGCTCGACCGGGTCACGGATATCCTCGAGGGTCCTCTCCCCCCGGAAGCCGACATCGATATCGCCGCGCTGCCGCAGCCCGACATCGTTTCCAACACGACCGAGGCCGAGTTTCACGCCATGGTGGCGCGGGCGCAGGACTATATCCGCGCCGGCGACATCTTCCAGGTCGTGCTGTCGCAGCGTTTCGAGGCGCCCTTCGCCCTGCCCTCCTTTGCGCTTTACCGGGCGCTGCGGCGCGTCAACCCGGCGCCGTTCCTGTGCTATCTCGACTTCGCTGATTTTCAGATCGTCTGTTCGAGCCCCGAGATCCTGGTACGGTTGCGCGACGATACCGTCACCATCCGGCCGATCGCCGGCACGCGGCGGCGCGGCGCGACGACCGAAGAGGATGCGGCGCTCGCCGAGGAACTGCTGGCCGACCCCAAGGAACGGGCCGAGCATCTGATGCTGCTCGATCTTGGCCGCAACGACGTCGGCCGCGTTGCACGGATCGGCTCGGTCAAGGTCACCGATTCCTTCTTCATCGAGCGTTACAGCCAGGTCATGCACATCGTTTCCAATGTCGAGGGAGCGATCGACCCGCAGCATGATGCGCTGGCCGCACTCGCCGCGGGCTTCCCGGCCGGCACCGTCTCCGGAGCGCCGAAGGTGCGTGCCATGGAAATCATCGATGAGATGGAACATGACGCACGCGGCGCCTATGGCGGCTGCATCGGCTATTTCGGTGCCAATGGCGAAATGGACACCTGCATCGTGCTGCGCACCGCCGTGGTGAAGGACGGCCGCATGCATGTCCAGGCCGGCGCCGGCATCGTCTATGATTCGAACCCGGCTTCCGAACAGCTCGAGTGCATCAACAAGGCCAAGGCCCTGTTCAAGGCAGCGGAGGAAGCAATCCGGTTCGCGGCGCGCGCTGGCCGGGKACAATAGTGGCCTCGCCGGAGCCCCGGKGTGACGCAGCCGCTACGGTCGTCGAAATCCTGCGGGTCTTCAGTGATGCGAGCACACGCCCCTGCCTGGTTCGGACGACCGACGGCAGGCTGCATGTCCTGAAGCTCGCCGGCGCCGGGCCAGGGCCTCGTGGCCTGCTGATCGAGCTCCTTGCCCTGCGCTTCGCGAAGCTGCTCGGCGCACCGGTCCCCGATGCCAAACCACTGCTGCTGCCGCACGGCTTCCCATGGATGGTCGGCACCGACGAATTCGACGAGATGATCCAGCGCAGCTTTGGCTGGAATCTCGGCGTTGCTTTCATCCCGAACACCGCGCCGGTCGCAGCCGCGGACCTTGGCCCCGACGATGCGGCGAGTCTCCTGGCGATCGCGGAGGCGGATTGCTTCCTGCACAATGTCGACCGGCCGCGCTCGAATCCGAATCTCCTGCGCGGGGCCGGCGGTACGCTGCACGCGATCGATTTCGACGCCTGTCTCTATTTCGACAGGGCACTGGCCGGCCGCCTGCCCGCCAGCTTCGCACTTCCACGCACACATCTCCTGGCAGGTATGATGACGGCGAGCAAGGGCAAGGCACTCGATCCCGACCTGCCGATTTCCTGGCTGGCAGAAGCACCGTCGGCCTGGATCGACGCCGCGGGACGCGAGGTCCCAGTCATCGCCAACGCGCTTGCGACCTATATCCGGCACTGGAACGCCCTATGCACCGGCGGGGCGCAAGAKGCTGGCGATCAGCGCGAGGCCAGCGTCGGCGAGAGCGGCGGCTGTGTCTCCCAGGCCTTGCCGCTGCGACCTTCCTCATAGCCGCGCTGGAACAGGGCTTTCATGTACTCCGTATCGAATTCGGAGCGCTGATTGCCTTGAAAGCTCTTGGGAATGGCGGTGAAGGAGAAGCGCGCGTGCATTCGCTTCGCCATCTCCGAGATCGCTGCGATATTGGCGAGCGCCTGGTATTTCACCAGCGTCGAGATCGAGCGTGTGGCTAACCCCGGCACCGTCTGGGTGCTGGCCTTGTATTCCGGCTCCAGCTTGCCGTTGCGAATGACATAGAGCGAGAGACTGCGTTCCTGACCGAGGTTGCGCCGGGCAGCCCCGTTGAGATCGAGCCCCGGTGGGGCAAAGAAGATCTGCGAGGTGACACCGCCGTCGACGTGAAGCTCGTCGAAGACCTTGCCGTTGCTCTCGACATTGAGGCGCACGGCCGGAAAGACCGCCGGTATGGCTGCCGAAGCGAGCAGAATGTCGACAAAGAGCTTCTGCCGGTCGGGCCGCTGACTCGCGGCAATGCTGCCCACGTCCCAGATCACCGGCCGCTGAGCATCGAGATTGGTGGTCTGGACCAATAAACGGCGGCCTTTGCGGTGCTCGGCGGCGATTTCATCGAGCAATTGCTCGGTCGCATAGCGTTCGACCAGGTGGCGCAGTGGCGTCGTGTCGTAGAGGGACTCGCCAAACAGTCCGAGGACTCCCTTGCTGCGAAAGAGCTCGTTATCGCCGTAGCGCGTATAGATCTCCTCCAGGGCGCCGTCATAGTGCGAGCCGAGGAACGCAAAGGGCGCAGCGAGCGAGCCAGTACTGACCCCGGTGACGACCTCGAATTGAGGCCGGTCGCCGCGTGCGCTCCAGCCCTTCAGGAAACCCGCGCCATAGGCCCCCTCTCCGCTCCCACCTGAAATCGCAAGAAATGTTGCGGCCGCCTGGCATTTGCCACAGCCCGAAGCGGCGATCTGCCGGTATTGGGTATCGACATATTTGCTTGTGGTGGGGACGACCGCATCCCCCCAGAAGCGGATCGTGCCGAATCCGACGACCTCGGCTGACGACAGGCCTTCCGCGGGCAGAGCTTGCGGTCGTTCCCCGGAATTGCATGCCGCCAGGCCGAACAGCGCGGAGGCCAGCAGCACGTGCCTGATCGCCTCGGCCCGACGCAACATCGCCATGCCCCCACCCGAACGCCCCCGCAAGATTGCGCGGTCTCTTCACCGCCATCTTGTCGCCAGCGGAGCTGCGAGCGCAATCGCGATGGAGCCACGATCCGACAATAACTTGACCACTTGCCCCCCGAACGGGCATGACCACCTTGCCATCATCGCGACCGGAGATCTCGTTAGCGGCAATGCGTATCC
>NZ_JBFTLD010000352.1:0-5930 GCF_056396265.1 Allobosea sp. 05T422_2
CCTCACAGACTTCGTTGCCGCCTACAATTTCGGCCGCCGGCTGAAGACCCTTAGGGGGCTCACACCCTACGAGTTCATCTGCAAATGCTGGACATCAGAGCCAGAACGATTCAGGCTCGATCCAATCCATCAAATGCCGGGACTGAACAACTAGGCGTCATTGCTGGCGTTGAGTTCGTCCAGCTCAAGCCCGTCCTTGTCGTTCGGATCAGGCAACAGCCCCTGCCCCGTCGCCCAGCGCGCCACAATCTCGGCGACAGCCTCTTCACGCGATCGACGTGACTGGATTTTCCGCAGATAGCGATCGAGCGCAGTCAGTTCGGCAGCGCTCAGATGGATGGTCAGGGGCGTCCTCGGCTCGGCTGCAGGCATGGCATACTCCCGTCCGCTCTCGCGACGGACACGCTCGCCCGGCGGCAGCAATCCGACGATAGAAGCATGACAGGATCGCGGGGCGCAGCAAGGCGCAACAGCCCTGCAGGCCCCGTCCCGACGCCCTCTTTCAGGCATGCCCATGCGTCAAGCGCATGGCAATGTCCCGCGTCGAAAGGGAGGGTTTTGGCGAACCAAATCCGGATTCCGACGTTTTCCGCTCAAGCCGCAATTGCGGTTCCTGAATGGAGGAGGCGATGTTCAAGCATTCAATCGCGCTGACGGCCGTCGGAGCTGTCATGTTTGCGACGACCGCGATCTCGCAGACCAGTGCGCCCTCATCGAACGCCCCCTGGGCAGCTCCTTCGGCTCCGCCCCCCGCCGTGGAGCGCCCCAAGCCGCCAGAGAACAACCTCGCAGGCCAGGGGAAGTGGCGTGCGTCCAAGCTGATCGGTGTCGATATCTACGGCTCCGACAAGAAGAAGGTTGGTGATGTGACGGAAGTCCTGTTCGACAAGGCAGGCAAGGTCGAGATGGTGACCGTCGGCGTCGGCGGCTTTCTTGGCATCGGATCGAAGGATGTTGCGATCCCCTTCGAACAGGTGAYGTGGAGCGAAGAGCCGATGGTGGTTCCCGCTCCGGCCCCTGCCCCTGCCCCCGCAGGAGGAAGCGGCAGCATGAGCGGTCCGGCCACGGCTCCGACAGCGGCTGCGCCTGTTCCGCGTGGTCCGATGATGTACCCGGACCATGGCGTCATCAGCATGACGAAGGAACAACTCACGGCGGCACCGGCCGTGACCTATGCCAGCCGCTAATCGGCCACCAGACATCCCGGCCTGCAAAGCAGCGGGCCGGCGATCTCCAAAGTTGTTCGCCAGCTAATGGACGTTACCCATCTCGACGAGCAGGCAGCTCGGAGAGAACGGGCAGGACAGCTTCCGGCAGATCATCCGCGATCAAGCCACGACCAAACCGTTCCGCGGCCTTGCCATGGAGCCAGACGGCGGCGCAGGCGGCCTGGAAGGCTGGCATGCCCTGGGCCAACAGCCCCGCGATGAGGCCGGCAAGGACATCACCGGACCCAGCCGTCGCCAAGTCCGGGCTGCCGGTCATGTTGATCGCGGCCCTTCCACCGGGCTCGGCAATGACGCTGTCCGGCCCCTTCAGGACGACGACCGCACCGGTGGCCGCCGAAGCGCGGCGCGCCCGTTCGAGCCTAGACGGAGCAGCCATCACGTCCGCAGACGAGGCAAAGAGGCGCTCGAATTCCCCTTCGTGCGGCGTAAGTACGCAAGCTGCGCCGCTCGGCCTGATCCTCGAGCCGATCGGGACGGACGTGGTTTCCGCTGCCAGCAGGGTGAGCGCGTCCGCATCGAATACCGCTGGAACACGCGAGCGCTGCGCGGCAAGGACGGCTTCCCGAGCCGTTTCGTCAAGCCCGAGTGCCGGGCCGGCGAGGACTGCGCCGAGCCGTTTCTCGGCCAGCAGAGTTTCTATATCGGCTGCCGAGGCAGCTGCCCGCTGAATCAGCGCATCCGGGCCGCGGGCGGCATGCGCGGCAAGGGCTTCGGGCCGGCACGCAATCGTCACCAGGCCGGCGCCAATGCGCAGCGCGGCACGCGCCCCGAGTCTGGGCGCGCCAACCCCTGCAAGCCCGCCCGCCAGAACGAGCACCGCGCCGCGCTTGTATTTATGGGTATCGACCGCGTGGTGCGGCCACTCGGCGCGCCATAGCGGCGGTTCGTTGCGAAAAGTTCGCGCCTCCAGGGCGCCCTTGCCAAATGCCACCTCCGCCGTGATGCCGATATCGGCAAGCGTCACCACGCCGCATAATCCACGCCCGGGATAAAGCAGATGCCCCGGCTTGAGGCGAAAGAACGTGACCGTCTCTTCGGCCCTTGTGACCGCTCCATCAGCGCGTCCGGTCTCCCCCGAAAGGCCGCTGGGGACATCCACGGCGATCACCGCAGCTGCCGAGGCGTTGACACGCTGCACCACGGCGGCGACGTCGCCGGCCAGCGGCCGATCGAGGCCAGCACCGAAAAGGGCGTCGACCACGACGGCTGCCCGCTCGGGAGCGGCAGAGGAAATCGGCATGACCTCACCGGTCCAGGCCTGCGCCATCGCAAGGGCATCGCCCTTCAAGGCTTCACGGTCACCCGACAGGGCAAGCGTCACMCCGAAACCGCGCTCGCGAAGGAGACGGGCTGCGACGAACCCGTCCCCGCCATTGTTGCCAGGACCGCAGAGAACCAGAATGGCCTGTCCGGGTCGGGCCCGCCGGCTGACGGCATCGGCGACCGCCCTGCCCGCTCGCTCCATCAGGACGGGCCCCGTCGTTCCGGCCGCAATCGCAGCCCTGTCGGCGCGCGCCATCTCGGTTGGGGTCAACAGGGCAAGGGCGATCTCGTCTGCTGTGCTCATCGCGCGATCATCCGGAAGCCGGACGCTCATAGCAAGATCGGGCGCGCGGATCTCGTTTGGCTATCGATTGATCATCTGCATAAATTATGGGCGGAATATCGCCTCATCATGAGGCGATACCTGCCACGCTCCCTCATGGCGAGGCACACGCGCCGATGCTATGAGCACATACGGCGAGTGTTCGTCTGCCACGGCGGAACGCTGAACCGGCCTCCGAGCCATCGGGAAAGGCCGATTTTCAGTGCATCGACGATTGGACCGGCAGGCGGTATCGAGGAACGGACGAATATCCGTTTCCAACCACGCGCAAGGGAGGCCGGTCGGCGCATGAAGAAGATCGAAGCGATCATCAAGCCCTTCAAGCTGGATGAGGTGAAGGAGGCACTGCAGGAAGTCGGGCTGCAGGGCATCACCGTGCTCGAAGCCAAGGGATTCGGCCGCCAGAAGGGCCATACCGAGCTCTATCGCGGCGCCGAATACGTCGTCGACTTCCTGCCGAAGGTGAAGATCGAGATCGTGCTGGCCGACGAGATGGTCGAGAGCGCGATCGAAGCCATCAAGAAGGCCGCTCAGACCGGCCGGATCGGCGATGGCAAGATTTTTGTATCGTCAGTGGAGGGGGCGATCCGCATCCGCACCGGAGAGACCGGCGCGGACGCGATCTGAGGGCTTCATTCCCGAACCCGCGAAATCGGCGTCCGCCGGGCGAATACCCGCGGATCGATGAATGTTGAGAAACTGCTTTCAAGAGGAATGCTGAGATGAAGAGCGCCAAGGACGTCCTCAAGGCGATCAAGGACAATGACGTCAAGTATGTCGACTTCCGCTTCACCGACCCGCGCGGCAAGTGGCAGCACGTCACCTTCGACATCACCATGATCGATGAGGACATCTTCGCCGAGGGCACGATGTTCGACGGCTCGTCGATTGCCGGCTGGAAGGCGATCAACGAGTCCGACATGCTGCTGATGCCTGATCCGACGACGGCGGTGATGGACCCGTTCTTCTCGGCAGCGACGATGGTGATCACCTGCGACGTGCTCGAGCCCGCGACCGGCGAGCCCTATAACCGCGATCCGCGCGGCATCGCCAAGAAGGCCGAAGCCTATCTCAAGTCGACCGGTATCGGCGACACGGTCTATGTCGGCCCGGAAGCCGAATTCTTCGTCTTCGACGACGTCAAGATCTCGGCCGACCCCTACAACACCGGATTCAAGCTCGATAACGTCGAGCTGCCGATCAACGGCATGACCGATTACGAAGGCGGCAATCTCGGCCACCGCATCGCCACCAAGGGTGGCTACTTCCCCGTCCCGCCGCAGGATTCGGCGCAGGACATGCGCGGCGAGATGCTGGCAGCCATGGCGGCGATGGGCGCCAAGGTCGAGAAGCACCACCACGAGGTCGCCTCCGCCCAGCATGAGCTCGGCCTGAAGTTCGACACGCTGACCCACATGGCCGACACCATGCAGGTCTACAAGTACGCGATCCATAACGTGGCGCAGAGCTACGGCAAGACCGCGACCTTCATGCCGAAGCCGATCTACGGCGACAACGGCTCGGGCATGCACGTCCACCAGTCGATCTGGAAGGCTGGCAAGCCGATCATGGCCGGCAACAAATATGCCGACCTGTCGCAGGAGTGCCTCTGGTATATCGGCGGCATCATCAAGCACGYCAAGGCGCTGAACGCCTTCACCAACCCGTCGACGAACTCCTACAAGCGTCTCGTTCCCGGCTATGAGGCTCCGGTGCTGCTGGCCTATTCGGCCCGTAACCGTTCGGCCTCCTGCCGTATTCCGTGGACGACTTCGCCGAAGGCCAAGCGCGTCGAGGTTCGCTTCCCCGATCCGATGGCGAACCCCTATCTCGCCTTCGCCGCGCTGCTGATGGCCGGCCTCGACGGCATCGTGAACAAGATCGATCCCGGCCCGGCGATGGACAAGGATCTCTACGACCTGCCGCCGCGCGAGCTGAAGAAGATCCCGACCGTCTGCGGCTCACTGCGCGAGGCGCTCGAGGCGCTGAAGAAGGACAACGCCTTCCTCAAGGCCGGCGGCGTCTTCAACGACGACTTCATTGAGAGCTATATCGAGCTCAAGATGCAGGATGTGGCGCGTTTCGAAATGACGCCGCACCCGGTCGAGTTCGCGATGTACTACTCCTACTGAGAGCTCTGCGCCGGGAACGTCCCGGCGCAGCCGCTATCCTCCCGACCGCGGCAGATCGCGGTCCACCTGAAACGCCGGGGCGGCAACGCCCCGGCTTTTTTTCTGACAGGGCCCTCAGACGTAGCGATTATGCCCGAAGGTGACGCTGCCGACGGCCGTTGCGAGATCATTGCCGTAATCGGCCGTTCCCACGCGATTCATGGAGGTGCCGGTAAAGACGGTCGGCACGATGCCACCGAGGCTGGCACCGTTGACGATGTTTCCAGAGACAACGACGGACCGTCCGCTGTTCGTCACAGCTTCGTTCGAGACGCCAATACCGATAGCCGCGTTACGCACCAAATTCCCGGAAACCACCAGCGCGCGTGCAGCCGTATTGATGCCTGCCTGGATGCCTACCCGCGCAGCTCCGTCAATCAGGTTGCCGGAAACCACGCAGTCCTGCTCGACGACGATGCCGTTTCCGATCGTTGAAGGCGGATAGTAGCCGGGATCGGGAATCGGATTGTCGGTGACGTTGGAGATGCGGTTGCCTTCCACGATGACGCTGCGTGAAACGCCGTCGGAGAACTGGCCGGAGTTGGCGACGAGAATGCCGCTACCGACCGTGTCGAGGCTGTTGTTGGAAACGATGCAACCCGTGAGATCAATTCCGGCACCCGGCGCCTCGATGAAGATCGCCGCTTCGCGCGTGTTGTAGATATTGTTGTTGCTGACGTTGTG
Source organism: Allobosea sp. 05T422_2 (assembly GCF_056396265.1). NCBI lineage: Bacteria > Pseudomonadati > Pseudomonadota > Alphaproteobacteria > Hyphomicrobiales > Alloboseaceae > Allobosea > Allobosea sp. 05T422_2. Next base: position 5,691 of record NZ_JBFTLD010000352.1, read on the forward strand.
CAGCCCCCCGCCATTGCAGCGGATGGCGGAGAATTTGACGCTGAAGATCTTGTTATCGGTGATCGAAACGCCAACGGCCCGGAAGACGCTGACGCCATTGCCGTTTTGCCCAGTCCCGCCGCCAACCGTATCGACGCCGTTTATGAAGTTGCCCGTAATCGTCGAGCTGTCGCCGGTGATCGCGTCACGCCAGACCGCGATACCATTGTTCAACATGCCGGTAATGGTGTTGTTCAGCGC
>NZ_JBFTLD010000353.1:0-5853 GCF_056396265.1 Allobosea sp. 05T422_2
GGTTCAGGCTGTACCCTGAGCCGAGCTCGCTTCTTCTCGAATGGGCCGAACCGATGCAGGCCCTGCATGAATGTCCTAATCGCGAGATAGCAGGCAGCTCGACATTATCCGCTTGAACCTGCAGCCACTCCAGGTCCTACAAGCCTTGCCTCTGAAGTAACCAGCCGGAGGCAGAGATGGTCTCATTCAAGCGAATTCGCGTCGTGACGGTCGGACAGCCGTGATGCGTCGTCATCTCGGACGAGCCCTGCTTTGGGCAGCGCTGGCCTTCGCTCTGGATCAGGTCACGAAATGGCTGATCCTCGATGTCGTCATGGTGCCGCCACGCCCGATCGAGATCGCCCCGTTCCCGATATCGCCATTTCGGCAGGGGTCGGACTGATGCTGCTCGCCGCCCTTCCGAGCGCTCAGCCGGCGCCGAAGCCGCGCACGTAAGCGTGATCGGGGCTTGATCCTGCTCCGGGGTCAGCCTGTAGGAAAGCGTTAACCTCGCTTCTTCACCTCCTGTCAGCCTTGATCATCCACGCTTCCCCGCATGTCCGCACGTCAACCTCGCCCGCTCCTCGCTCTCGCCCTCGCATTGGCGCTCGGTGCCGTTGCGCTGAGCGGCTGTGTCAGCGGCGAAGGCGACACGCGCCATCTCCAGCCCCTGCCGGCCCGTCTCGTGGCCGAGATGTCGGGCAAGGGCATGACGCAGGCCGACCCGATCCTGGTGCGCCTCTTCAAGCAGGAAAGCGAACTCGAAGTCTGGAAGAGGGATCGCAGCGGGCAATACGCTCTGCTCAAGACCTATCCGATGTGCCGMTGGTCAGGGCAGCTCGGCCCCAAGAAGCGCGAGGGCGACCGGCAGGCTCCGGAAGGATTCTACACCGTCACCGCGGACCTGATGAATCCGCGTTCGCAGTTCTACCTGTCCTTCAATCTCGGCTACCCCAACGCTCTCGAGCAGGCGCAGGGCTATACCGGTTCGGCCCTGATGGTGCATGGCGCCTGCACCTCGGCCGGCTGCTACGCGATGACGGATGAGGGCGTCACGGAAATCTACGGCCTGGCGCGCGAGGCCTTTGCAGGCGGACAGCGCAGCTTCCAGGTCCAGGCACTGCCCTTCCGCATGACGCCGCAGAACATGGCCCGCCATCGCAGCAACCCGAACATCGCCTTCTGGCGCAATCTCAAGGAAGGCTCCGACCATTTCGAGGCGACACGGCAGCCGCCGGCGCTCGCCGCCTGTGGCCGCCGCTATGTCTTCAATCCCGGTGCGGGATCTGGKCCCTTCAGCCCCGATGCACCCTGCCCTGCCTATGAGGTCGAGCCGACCATCGCCGCGGTCGTGGCGCAGCGCCAGGCCCGCGACGAGCAGCGCTTTGCCGAACTGGTCGGCCATGGCGTCCCAGCGATGAGCTACGCCTATCTCGATGGCGGCATGCACAGGAGCTTTCGCAGCCTCCTGCAGAAACTCGGGCCGGAACGGATGCAGACCATGGTMGCCGGCAAGATCGAGATCAGCCGGCCGGAAGCAGCGCTGGCCGATCCGTTCAACGGTGGCGATGATGCCGCCCAGGTCGAGACCACGGCCTCTCTCGCCAAACGATAACTTGCCAAACAATAGCTTGGCGAACACCGACGAGCCCGACATCAAGCATGCAAGCCCTCAAATTCATTCGCTATGGCGCCTGGCTCCTGGTCGCCGTTATTACCTTCGTTAGCGCTGCGATCCTGCTCGGCTGGTGGCAGGTCGACGGTCMCGGGCGCCCATCGGCGGAAACGACGACCGCCCAGGACATCGCTCAGGTCGGCGGCTCGTTCACGCTGGTCGACCATAAGGGAAGGGCCGTCACCGACGCCGATTTCCGCGGCAAGCCCGTGGCGGTGTTCTTCGGCTTCACCCACTGCCCGGAGGTCTGCCCGACGACGCTGCTCGATATGACCAACTGGCTTTCCAGGCTCGGCCCCGACGCGGACAAGCTGCAGATCCTGTTCATCACGGTCGATCCGGAACGCGACACACCGGAGCAGATGGCGCTCTACCTGCAGTCCTTCGATCCCCGGATCGTCGGCCTCTCCGGCAGTCGCGAGCAGGTCGATGCCGCGATCGGCGCTTACAAGGCCTATGCCAAGCGCATCCCGACCGAGAGCAGCTACACCATGGACCACACCGCGTCAGTCTACCTGATGGACACGCAAGGCCGGTTCAAGACCATGATCGACTATCATGAGGACGAAGCCACCTCGCTCGCCAAGATCAGGCGGGTCCTCGGCTAATCCATGCGCGGAAGGCGCGTGGTCAAGAGCCGGATCATCAAGGAAAATCCCGGCCCCTTGCGCTATGCTGCCATCGTTCCGATTCCGGGAAAGCGCCAGCGACCATGTCAGACAGCGACAGCCAGGACAGCGTCATTACGACGGGCCTGACCGTCCGGCTTTACGATGCGCTTTCACAGGCCATCGTCGCCGGTGAACTTGCGCCCGGCGAGAAGCTGAGCGAACCCGTCATCGCGCGGCGCTACGGCGCCAGCCGGGCGCCTGTGCGCGAAGCGATCCGCCGCCTCCAGGAGCGCGGGCTCGTCACCTATGTCGCCAATCAAGGCGTGCGCGTCGCCGAGCCCAGCGCCGCGGAGTTCCTCGCGCTGCTCGATGTGCGCGAGGCCACCGAGGGTATGGCCGCCCGCCTCGCCGCCGAGAATATGAGCGATGCGGAGATCAGGGCACTCGAAGAACTCGTGGCCGGCCATCGCGACGAGATCGAGCGCAATCCGCTCGGCGCCTATCTGCAGGACGAGCCCGAGGCGGATTTCCATCGGCGCATAGCCAACGGCAGCGGCAATCCGATCCTCGCCGAATTGCTGTGCGAGCAGTTCTATCCGCGGCTGCGCCTGTGCCGGCGTCTGCATTCGACCGTTCGGGGGCGTGGGCGCGAGGCCTGGCGCGAACATGTGCGCATCACCGAAGCTATCAGCCATCGCGACGGCGAGCTGGCCGAGATCCTGATGCGGCGACACATCCGCGCCGCCAGGACTGCCCTGCAGGCGGCGCTGTCCGCGGCCGAGGCGATCCGGCCGGCAAAGCGCCGCGCCGGAGCCAGCGACTAGCGCTCAGCCGGTGGAAATCGCGGGCTCGGTCTTCGGCCGCGACCGAAGCCGGACCAGGATCGGCGGTACGACCAGCACGAGAAGCGCGATGGAGAGCAGCGTCGTGGCGATTGGCGTGCTGACCAGCACGCCCCAGTCACCTTGGCTGACCGCAAGCGCACGCCGCAGCTGGATTTCGGCCTGCGGCCCGAGGATCAGACCGATCAGCACGGGCGCGATCGGGAAATCATAGACCCGCGCCACATAACCGATGAGTCCGAGGCCGCACATCAGCAGCAGGTCCATCCAGGAGGTCGACAGCCCCCAGACGCCGACCAGCGCGAAGACGACGATGCCGCCATAGATATAGTGCCGTGGGATCAGCAGTAGGCGCACCCAGATGCCGACCAGCGGCAGGTTGAGCACGAGCAGGATCAGATTGCCGATATAGAGAGACGCAATCAGGCCCCAGAGCAGATCGGGATTGGTCGCAAACAGCATCGGTCCGGGCTGCAGCCCGTAGTTCTGGAAGGCGGCGAGCAGCACCGCGGCCGTCGCCGTCGAAGGCAGGCCGAGCGTCAGCAACGGCACGAGAATGCCGGCTGCGGCCGCATTATTGGCGGCTTCCGGGCCGGCGACACCCTCGATCGCACCATGTCCGAACTCCTTCGGATGCTTGCTCAGGCGGCGCTCCAGTGCATAGGACAGGAAGGTCGGGATCTCCGTGCCGCCTGCCGGCAATGCGCCGATCGGAAAGCCGATGACGCTGCCCCGCAGCCACGGTTTCCAGGAACGTGCCCAGTCCTGCCGGGTCATCCAGCTCCCGCCCGATAGCGGGTTGATCGCCTCCGGCACGGAGCCGCTGCGGCTAGCCACATAGAGCGCCTCGCCGATCGCAAAAAGCGACACGAGCACGACGGTGAAGGAGACGCCATCGAGCAGTTCGAGCGTTCCGAAGACCATGCGTGTCTGCCCGGTCTGGGTGTCGATGCCGATCGTGCCCAGCGCCAGGCCGAAGAATAGAGCGGTGAAGCCACGCACCATCGACCGGCCCATCACCACGGCCACCGAGGTGAAGGACAAGACCATCAGGGCGAAATAGTCCTCCGGCCCGAAGACGAAGGCGAGTTCCGCGATTGCCGGCGCAAGAAAGGTCAAGGCCAGCGTGCCGATCGTACCCGCGACGAAGGAGCCGATCGCCGCCGTCGCGAGCGCAGCTGCGCCGCGCCCATTGCGAGCCATGCGGTTGCCTTCGAGCGCAGTCATCACCGCCCCACTCTCGCCGGGCGTGTTGAGCAGGATCGAGGTCGTCGAACCACCATAGAGGGCGCCGTAGAGGATGCCGGCGAACATGATGAAGGCCGAGGCGGGAGCGACCTGCGCCGTGACCGGCATCAACAGCGCGATGGTCAGCGCCGGCCCGATCCCGGGAAGCACGCCGACGGCGGTACCGAGCGCGCAACCGATCAGCGCCCAGAACAGGTTCATCGGCTGCAGCGCGACGGCAAATCCGCCGATCAGCTGGCTCAGGATATCCATGACTTCACCCAAGCAATGGCAGGAAGGGGCCAAGGCTGATGCCGAGGCGGGAGAAGCCGAACCACGCGACGCTGCCGAGCGTCGCTCCGACCGCGAGGTCGAGCCCGGTCCGGCGCGAGCCGAAGGCATGGGTCACCAGCGTGAAGGCAAGCATCGCGGTCAACGGGAAGCCGAGCCAGCGGATCGTCAGGAGCGGGATGCTCACCCCTGCCAGCGCGAGCAGGAAGGCCGAACGCGAAGGGGGCGCCTCCTCCTCCCCGTCTGGCGACGCGACGAGGTCCCCACGCATCGCCTGGGTGATCAGGATAACCCCAAGGACGGCCAGCCCCATTCCGACCGCCAGGATGATGGCCGCCGGCCCGACTCCGATATAGTTCGTGGTCGAGGCGATGCCGCGTGCACCGTTAAGCCACAGCGCCCCCATCGCGAGCACGCCAAGCCCCAGCCACCACGGGCGCGGCTTGCGGGGCGCATCCTGTCTGCTTGGATTGACCGACATCGTTCGGGCTCCTCGAGAACAAGCGTCGGGCCCGGCGCGCGACCAGCGGTCACGCGCCGGGCCGGCAGGCCGTCATTTCAGGATGCCGACTTCCTTGAGCGCGCTCGACCAGCTCGCATCCTCGGCCTTGAGGAAGGCAGCGAACTGGTCGCCCGGGAGGTAGGCGTCTTCCCAGCCCTGAGTCTTCAGCGTTTCCTTCCAGACCGGGGTCTGGTGCAGCTTGGCGAAGCGCTCGAGCCAGGTCTTCTTGGCTGCCTCGCTCATGCCCGGCGCACCGACGAAGCCACGCCAGTTGCCGATCTCGACCGGAATGCCAGATTCCTTCAGCGTTGGCGCATTGAGCCCGTCGACCCGCGTCGGGCCGGAGACCGCGATGATGCGGATACGACCGGTCYCCGCAAACTGACGGAATTCCGAGGCGCCGGAAATCGCTGCCTTGATCTTGCCGCCACCGAGAGCGGCCAGAATTTCTCCGCCCGAGAACGACACGAAATTGATCTTCGCGACCGGAGCCCCGGCATGCTTGGCGAGCAACGCCAGCATGACATGGTCCGCGCCGCCGGCCGAACCGCCGCCGACCGAGAGCGCGCCGGGATCAGCCTTCATCGCGGCGATGAAATCCTGAGGCGTCTTGATCGGCGAATTCGCGGGGACGGCGATCGCGTTGTACTCATTGGTCAAACGCAGCAGCGGAGTGGTGTCCTTCAGGGACACAGGCGTCTGATTGGTGATGACGCCGCCGACCAT
>NZ_JBFTLD010000354.1:0-5832 GCF_056396265.1 Allobosea sp. 05T422_2
ACTGTGACCTCGTGTGTGGCCATTCGCGCAACACGCGGATTGGCGGCGCTCTCATCGTCGTCGCCGATCTTGAGAATGAGATAGAGATTGCCGGCCGGGTCGCGGATGTTGACCGGGATGCCGCCAAGCGCACACCAGATTGCGCATTGGTGGTGGGCTGTGCCCCTGGCGAACATCAGCCCGCTGATCGTGCACCAGGTATCGCTGATTTCCCCGGTGATCGTGACGCGCTGCCCGTCCTGTGCCCCTGCCGGAGCGGCGCTCAGCGTGACGATCAGGAATGCCAATGCGCGCCAGTGAGACAGGATTGTCATGGTGCTGCGCTCATTTCGGCCAAACAGGGTCTCTGCCGTCGCACCTGCGATGCTTTGCCAGCACGATTGCCCCTAGCATCGCTCAAGATGACACCCTAGAAGATGCCTCGCAATCGGACCAGATCAGGCATGAATGAGATCGATACCCTCAGCGATTCACTTCTTGGTGAGATCGCCGCTGCGCAGGACGAAGCCGCGCTCGAGCAGTTGCGCATCGCTGCGCTCGGCAAGTCGGGCTCGGTGTCCGCGCTGCTGAAGACGCTGGGCGCGATGACGCCGGACGAGCGCAAGGAAAAGGGCCCGCTGATCAACGGCCTGCGCGACAAGGTCCAGGGCGCCATCACCGAGCGCAAGGAGGCGTTGGGGCAGGCTGCGCTCGACGCGCGCCTTGCTGCCGAGCGGATCGATGTCTCCCTCCCGGTGCGCGAGGGGCCGGAGGCGCGCGGGCGCATCCACCCGATCAGCCAGGTCATCGACGAGATCACTACGATCTTTGGCGACATGGGCTTTTCGATCGCGGAAGGTCCCGATGTCGAAACCGACGATCTCAACTTCACCAAGCTGAACTTCCCCGTCGGCCACCCGGCSCGSGAGATGCACGACACCTTCTTCTTCGCGCCTGACGCCAATGGCGAGCGCAAGCTGCTGCGCACGCACACCTCCCCGGTGCAGGTGCGCACAATGATCTCGCAGGAGCCGCCGATCCGCGTCGTCTGCCCGGGCCGGACCTATCGTATGGATTCCGACCAGACCCACACCCCGATGTTCCATCAGGTCGAAGGTCTGGTGATCGACAAGAAGGCCAATTTTGGCCACATGAAATGGGTGCTCGAGGAGTTCTGCAAGGCGTTCTTCGAGGTCGATAGCGTCAAGATGCGCTTCCGCCCCTCCTTCTTCCCCTTCACCGAACCGTCGGCCGAAGTGGACATCCAGTGTTCGCGCAAGGGCGGCGAGATCCGCTTCGGCGAAGGCGACGACTGGCTGGAGATTCTCGGCTGCGGCATGGTGCACCCGAACGTGCTGCGTAATTGCGGCCTCGATCCCGATGTCTATCAGGGCTTCGCCTGGGGCATGGGCATCGACCGTATCGCCATGCTGAAATACGGCATGCCGGACCTGCGCCCCTTCTTCGAGGCCGATATTCGCTGGCTCTCCCATTACGGCTTCCGCCCACTCGACCTGCCGACCCTGACTGGCGGCCTGACGTCGTGAGGGAGCCGGTCGTGCAGGGGAGGGCGGGATGACAGTCGCAGCAGGAGCAGGATTGTTCGCGGTGCTTGCCGTCGCGCTCAACCTGCTGTGCCTCGCGATCGCCTATTTCCGCCTGCGCCACCGCGCTTTGGGCTCGGCCTTGCTCGACCAGTGCCCGGCCGTCACGATCGTGCGGCCGGTGCGCGGTCTCGAGGCGTTCAGCCGCGAGACGTTGAGCTCGGGGCTGGTGCTCGACTACCCCCGCTACAGGACGATCTTCTGCGTTGCCGATGGCGACGACCCTATCGTGCCGCTGATCGAGGATCTGATCAGGCGCTTCGGCGACGACCGCGTGCGGCTGATCGTCGGCGATGTCGCCGTCAGCGCCAATCCGAAGCTCAATAACTGCGTCAAGGGCTGGGACGCGGCGGACACGGACTGGGTCATTCTCGCCGATTCCAACGTGCTGATGCCGAAGGACTATATCCAGCGGATGCTKACGGCGTGGCGGCCMACGACCGGGCTCGTCTGCTCGACACCGGCCGGTTCGCGCCCGCAGGGCTTCTGCGCCGAACTCGAATGCGCCTTCCTGAATACCTTCCAGGCGCGCTGGCAATATGCCGGCGAGGCTCTCGGCTTCGGCTTCGCGCAGGGCAAGTCGATGCTCTGGAACAAGCCCTTTCTCGACTCCAATGGCGGCATTGCAGCGTTGGGGGCGGAGATCGCCGAAGATGCAGCGGCGACGAAGCTGGTGCGCCGGGCCGGCAAGCATGTCCATCTCGTCGGCCAGCCCTTCGAGCAGCCCCTGGGCGAGCGCAGCCTGCGCGATGTGGTGCAGCGCCAGTTCCGCTGGGCCAGGCTGCGCCGGGTGACGTTCCTGCCATTCTTTGCACCGGAGATCCTGTCGGGACCGCTGCTGCCAGTGCTGGCGGCCGTTGTTGCGGCGCCAGATTTTGGGCTGCCGGCCTGGGCCGCGCTATGCGTCGTGCTGCTGCCCTGGTACGCGGGCGAGATGCTTCTGGCCTATGGCGTTGGCTGGTACCTGTCGTGGCGGCTGCCTTTCGCCTTCCTGGTGCGCGATATCGTCTTCCCGGGGATCTGGGCCTATGCCTTCGTCGCGGGCGAGGTGACGTGGCGCGGCAACGCGATGAAGATCAGGACCGATGGCGAGGACCGGTTGAACGATGGCCAGTCCCAGCTGTCGCCGGTTTCGGCGCGACGGGACGGGGCGACGTGACCATGGGCACGACCACGATCCCCGAGCGCTACCGGGGCTGCCCGAGCTTCTCCTTTGGCGACAGCCCGGAGCTGGCCTCCGAACTGGCCGCGCTCGTCGTCAGCGGCCGCAAGCGGGCGACGGTGAACACGCCCGATGATCCCGACTGCCCGGAGGTCGGCCAGATGTGGATCGTCCTCGACGGCGGCAAGCGACCTGTCTGCGTCATCGAGACGCTCGAACTGACGACGCGGCGGTTCGACGAGATCGATGCCGAATTCGCCTTCGAGGAAGGCGAGGACGACCGTACTCTGGCCTCATGGCGCCAAGCCCATGAAGCCTATTTCCGACGCCTCGGCGTCTTCAGTCCCGACATGACCTTGATTTGCGAACGCTTCCGTCTGGTGGAAGTGCTCGCTCCGATGGACCCACACGCATGAAATTCACGCTCTCCTGGCTCAAAGACCATCTCGACACCACCGATACGGTCGACACCATCACCGAGACCCTGACGCGTGTCGGGCTCGAGGTCGAAGGCGTCGAGGACAGGGCGAAGGCGCTCCAGGCCTTCACCATCGCCTATGTGATCGAGGCCAAGCAGCACCCGAATGCCGACCGGCTGCGCGTCTGCCAGGTCGACATCGGCACCGGCGAGCCCGTGCAGGTCGTCTGCGGCGCGCCCAATGCCCGCACCGGCATGAAGGGGGTGTTCTCGCCGCCGGGCAGCTACATTCCCGGCAAGGACATCACCCTCGGCAAGGGCGTCATTCGTGGCGTCGAGTCGAACGGCATGCTGGTCTCGGAGGCCGAGCTCCAGCTCTCCGAGGATCATGACGGCATTATCGAATTGCCGGAGGATGCTCCGGTCGGAATGCCCTACGCGACCTATGCCAAGCTCGACGACGCCACGATCGAGATCGCGGTCACGCCAAACCGGGCCGACGCGCTCGGCGTCAGCGGTGTCGCGCGCGATCTTGCCGCCGCGGGTCTCGGGACGCTGAGGATACCGTCGATCCAGCCGGTGCGCGGCTCGTTCCCGTGCCCGGTCAAGGTCACGCTCGACTTCGCGCCGCAGGACAAGAAGCTCTGCCCGGCCTTCGCCTTGCGCCTGATCCGCGGCGTGAAGAACGGTCCGTCACCGGAGTGGTTGCAGGCCCGCCTGCGCGCCATCGGCTTGCGGCCGATCAATACGCTCGTCGACATCACCAATTTCATGACCTTCGACCGCAACCGGCCGCTTCACGTCTTCGACGCGGCCAAGGTCAGGGGAGATCTCACGGTGCGCCGGGCCAAGGCGGGCGAGGAGATTCTCGCGCTCGACGGACGCATCTACAAGCTGAGCGACGAACAGGTGGTGATCTGCGATGCGCATGGCGTCGAATCGCTCGCCGGCATTATGGGTGGCGAGGCTTCRGGCTGCGACGAGAACACGGTCGATGTCCTGGTCGAGAGCGCGCTCTGGGACCCGCTCAACATCGCCCGTTCGGGCCGAGCACTCGGCATCAACTCGGATGCGCGCTATCGTTTCGAGCGCGGTGTCGATCCGGATTTCTGCAGGCCGGGCCTCGATCTCGCGACAGTGATGATCATCGACCTCTGCGGCGGCGAAGCTTCCGAAATGGTGTTCGAGGGCGAGCTTCCGGAGTCGCGCCCCGCGATCGATTTCCCGTGGTCGGAAGTGAAGCGTCTGACTGGGCTCGATCTGCCGCAGGTCGAGATGAAGCTCGCGCTGACCTCGCTCGGTTTCCATGTCTCGGGTGCGGGCGAGCGGGTGAAGGTCGCGGCGCCGTCCTGGCGCGGCGATGTCGAGGGCAAGGCCGATCTGGTCGAGGAGATCCTGCGCATTGCCGGGCTCGACCGCGTGGCCTCCACGCCGCTGCCGCGCATCAAGGCAGAGGTGGTGAAGCCGGTTCTCACCGTGCTGCAGAAGCGCACCCGCGCCGCCAAGCGTCTGCTTGCCAGCCGTGGCCTGGTCGAGGCCGTGACCTGGTCCTTCATCTCGCATGAAGCGGCCACGCTCTTCGGCGGCGGCTCGCCCAAGCTGGTTCTGGCCAATCCGATCGCCGCCGATCTCTCCGACATGCGGCCCTCGCTGCTGCCGGGGCTGATCCGTTCGGCCCAGGCCAATGCGGCGCGCGGCTTCGGCGATGTCGCATTGTTCGAGGTCGGGCAGGTCTTCTTCAGCGATGAGCCCGAAGGCCAGGTGATCGCGGCCGCCGGCTTGCGCCGCGGCACGGCCCGGCTCGAGGGTGTCGGCCGTCATTGGGACGGTGCGGCCGAGCCTGTCGATGCCTTCGATGCCAAGGCCGAYGTCATGGCCCTGCTCTCCGGTCTCGGAATCCCCGTCGGCGGCTTGCAGGTCGTGGCCGGTGGCCCTGCCTGGGCTCATCCGGGGCGGTCGGCGACATTGCAGTTCGGGCCGAAGGGCGTCATCGGCGCCTTCGGGGAAGTCCATCCCAAGATCCTCAAGGCACTGGACGTGAAGGGGCCGCTCGTGGCCTTCGAGATCCATCTCGACGCCCTGCCTTTGCCGAAGGCCAGGCCGACCAAGGTCAAGCCGAAATTGAGCCTCTCCGGCTTCCAGCCGCTGACGCGCGATTTCGCCTTCATCGTCGATGCCAAGGTTGCGGCGGGTGACATGATGCGCACGGCGCAGAATGCCGAGCGCAGCCTGATCTCCGATGTCACGGTGTTCGATCTCTATGAGGGGCCGGGCGTCGAGGCAGGCAAGAAATCCGTGGCGCTTGCCGTCACGCTCCAGCCTGCCGAGAAGACGCTGACCGATGTCGAGATCGATGCCGTCGGCAGCAAGATCGTCGCCGAGATGACCAAGCGCTACGGCGCGACTCTGCGGAGCTGATCCTCAGGCCGGGAGCACGGTTCCTCGGAGCCGACATGCGGGAAGGCGGGAGCGACACTGGGCGCGCCCGCCTTTTGCCTATCTGGCAGGCCTGTCATCGGGCTGTCTCGGGGCAGAGCGTTGGTGCACCTGTGGGGCGATCGGCCAGTGCCGCGTTATTGATCCAGATTGTGTAATAATCCGCCCGCGCAATCCGTGAACAATCGCGCTATCGGCTGCGGATCGTTTCAACGCGCCCTGGCTGTATGACC
>NZ_JBFTLD010000355.1:0-5805 GCF_056396265.1 Allobosea sp. 05T422_2
GGAAGCCAATGATCGAGCCGCGGCATTGGCTGCGCCAACGGTAAAGACGCGGAAAAAACCCATCGCCGCCTGAGCGCCAGGCGCCGGCGCGACGGAGCGCGATCCGAAGGTTGTACCTGCGAAGTTTGCGGTGTCGGGGCTTCTCCTGAACCATTCTGCCCCCCTTCTCCGCTGAAATTTAAGCCATTTCCGGGAACGACGATTTCACGAGGTATCGGTTCCGTCTCAGGAACGTTTCCGATCGCCGCGACGTTCTCCGGGCGTGGTGGAGTTGCTGTTGTGTGTGCGCGTCGCATGTTGCGGTCCGGCCCTGGCGCCGAGATTGTCCGTAGTCCTGTCCTCGAAACGTGGGTTTGGCTTCATCCCATTAGCACGACTGACTAATCGCATCGTCAATCTCCTGCTCGATCTCAAGGGCGATTGATGCCGGCGGAGAGGGTGAGCATGCGGCGTGTCCGCGAGATTTTGCGATATCGGTTCGAGCAGGGCCTCGGTCACAAGGCGATCTCGGTGCGCGTCGGCGCGGCGCCATCGACGGTGCGCGAGACCCTGCGACGCGCGGCTGCGGCGGGGCTGAGCTGGCCGCTGGGCGAGGATATCGGCGACGCCGGGCTGGAGGCTGCGCTGTACCATCCCGCCGGCACGAAGACGGGTCACCGCCGCAGCCCCGAGCCTGACTGGGCCGTGGTCCACCGGGAGATGAAGCGCAAGCATGTGACGCTCCAGATCATCTGGGACGAGTACATCGCACGTCATCGAGACGGCTACCGCTACAGCCGCTTCTGCGATCTCTATCGCGGCTGGGCGGCGAAGCTGCCGGTGACGATGCGCCAGAGCCATGCCGCCGGCGACAAGCTGTTCGTCGATTATGCCGGTGACAAGGTCGCGGTCCTCGTCGATCGGCTGACGGGCCAGGTCCGCGACGCGCATATCTTCGTGGCGGTGCTGGGCGCCTCGAGCCTGGCCTACGCCGAGGCGAGCTGGAGCGAGACGCTTCCCGACTGGATCGCCGCTCATGTTCACGCGGTCGAGGCCTTCGGCGGCGCGCCGGCGCTGTTCGTGCCCGACAACGCCAAGGTCGCGGTGATCAGGTCGTGCCTGTACGATCCCCAGGTCAACCGCAGCTATGCCGGCATGGCGGCCCACTACGACAGCGCGGTGCTGCCGACACGGCCGCGGCGCCCTCGCGACAAGGCGAAGGTCGAGGCCTGCGTGCTGATCGTCGAGCGCTGGCTGCTCGGGCGGCTGCGTCACCGGATCTTCCACAGCCTGGCCGAGCTGAACGCCGCGATCGCCGAGATGCTGGTCGATCTCAACGACCATCGTGTCCTGCGCCGGGTCGGACAGACCCGGCGTCAGCTCTTCGAGGCGATCGACCGTCCGGCGCTGCGGCCGTTGCCGATCGAGCCCTATGTCTTCGCCGAATGGCGGCTGCGGCGGGCTGGCCTCGACTATCATGTCGAGATCGAGCGCCACTATTACTCGGTTCCGTATCGCTTCGCGCGCGAGCAGGTCGAGGCCCGGATCACCGCGCGCACGATCGAACTCTTCCATAAGGGCGAGCGCATCGCGGCCCATCTTCGCGGAAGCGGCAATGGCCGCCACACGACGATCACCGAGCACATGCCGTCCTCGCACCGGCGCTTCGCCGACTGGACGATCGAGCGCATCGCCCGCGACGCCGCCGCGATCGGCGTCTGCACGGCTCTGCTCTGCGAGAAGATCCTGACCGATCGACCCCATCCCGAGCAGGGCTTCCGCGCCTGTCTCGGCATTGTCCGCCTGGTCAGGGGCTTCGGCCGCGAGCGGGTCGAGGCGGCCTGTAACCGCGCGCTCGATATCGGCGCGCGGACCTATGGCTCGGTCAGGTCGATCCTCGACAACCGGCTCGACCAGACCCCGGCCGCGGCGCCCGCTCCGGACCAGCCGATCGCGCATCCCAACATCCGAGGCTCACGCTACTACCACTGAAGGAGAGCAGCATGCTGAACCATCCCACCCTCGATCGTCTCAACGCCATGGGCCTTGCCGGCATGGCCAGGGCCTTCGACGAACTCATCGCCAACGCCGAGGCCCAAGGTCTCACCCACCCGGAATGGCTCGCCCTGCTGCTCGACCGGGAATGGAGCTTCCGGCACGATCGCAAGCTCGCCGCGCGTCTGCGCTTCGCCAAGTTGCGCCATCAGGCGGCGCCAGAGGACGTCGATTACCGCAGCAGCCGCAAGCTCGACCGAGGGCTGTTCACCAAGCTCGTCGCCGGCGACTGGATCGGCGCCCACGACAATCTGGTGATCTGCGGCCCCACCGGCGTTGGAAAGAGCTGGCTCGCTTGCGCGCTCGGGCACAAGGCCTGCCGCGACGATCGCTCGGTCCTCTATCAGCGCGTGCCGAAGCTGTTCTCGACGCTCGCCCTGGCACGTGGCGACGGGCGTCACGCCCGCTTCCTCGCCAAGCTCGGCAGCGTACAGCTCCTGATCCTCGACGACTGGGGCCTCGAGCCGCTCGACGCCAAGGCCCGCCATGACCTTCTGGAGATCCTGGAGGAACGCTATGGACGCAGGTCAACCATCATCACCAGCCAGCTTCCGATCTCGGCATGGCATGAGGTGATCGGCGATCCGACCTATGCCGACGCCATCCTCGATCGGCTCGTCCACAACGCCCATCGCCTCGACCTCGACGGCGACAGCATGCGCCGCGCCAAAACCCAACCTCAGGCTTGACCACAGGCCGAAACGACACAACAACAATCAGCGTCCAGCACGGCCCGCTTCCGGGGGCGACATCATCTCGGAATCAGGGTGCGCCATCATCTCGGAAACGAGGGGCGACTTCGTCGGAATCGGCAAGGAACAGGGCCTGCTCGTCCGAACACTGTCGGGGACCCTGATTGGGCCGATATCCGGGCACGCGCAGATATTCTGCTTGGCCAGCAGGAATGATCTTATTCTGGCAGCCATACCGAAGCAGGGGCCAATTTGCTCAATGACGAGGGGCCGCCAACCGTTCCATCGGCGGCCATGCGAACGACCGACGTGATGAGGCGGAGTGGCCATATCGCAGCCTCAAGGCGTGAATGTCGTTTGAGGCTCCGGGCCCTTTGATCCCATGCCTCTCAGCAACCTCCCCGCCCGCATGGAAGGCGGGATCGACCTCGCTCTGCCGGAGCGTCCCAATCCGGGTCCCCGTCGCCCGGGCAAGGGGCGCTACCGCTCGCGATCGCCGCCCTGCTCGCCTTCCTCGCAAGGAGGTGATCTCGAAGACGGGCGCCGCCCCGATAATGAGGTGAACTGGGCTGACGGGCACCCCTTCGTGATCGTTACTGCGCCGCCTAATCGGCCAGCTTCGCCGCCTTCATCCGTAACGTGACAATGACCCCCTCGGCGGACCAGTTGTAGTCGATCGAGCCGCCCAATTGCCCGGAGATGCTACGAACCACGAGGCGGCTACCGTACCCACCGGCGCCGTTTGGAGGTTCGACGGCGGGACCTCCGCGCTCTGTCCAGACGATCTTGATCTCTTCGTCGTCCGAGCAACCTGAAACATCTAACGTGCCGGTGTCGGCCGACAGCGCGCCATACTTCAACGAGTTGGTCGCGAGCTCATGGATGACCAGGGCCAGCACGGTCGCCGCACCTTCACCAACGCCCATGCGCGGCACCGCGACGCGGATGCGCCCGCTGAAGGCGCCCAGATCCTCATAAGGAGACAGCAGGATCGACAACAGGTCGCCGAGGAGAGCMGCATGCCCCTGATGGCCCGGGAGCGGCCGCACTAGATCGTGCGCTCGCCCAAGAGCCGCCAGGCGTCCCGTCAATTCGGTGGCCATCTCTTTGGCGGTCGTCGTGGACCGCGACGAGATCAGGGTCAGCCCCGAGGCAATTGCAAGCAGATTCTTGACGCGATGGCTCATCTCCCCGGCGAGAAGCTCATGGCCTTCCTCGGCCTGCTTGCGGCCCGTCACATCCAGAAAGATGCCGTACGCAACGCCATTGTGCAGATGGGAATCGTCGCCAATGCCGCGCGCAGAAATCCAAYGGATCTCCTCGTCGATAATAATGCGAAAGTCGATTTCGTAGGCACCGACAATGGCCCGCGCCGCAGCGAAGGCGGCCCGGACCCGATCCCGATCCGCGGGGTGGATGCGGGCAGACAGGTCCTCGAACTTCACCGGGTTGCCGTCGTCCGGCACGGCCCATAAGGCGTATCCCCGTTCGTCCATGGCGAACCGGTCGGTCTCTACGTTCCACGACCACAGGGCGACCCCGGCTGCGCCGATAGCGCGACGGAGGCTCTCAGCGCTCCACGAAAGAGAGT
Organism: Allobosea sp. 05T422_2; assembly: GCF_056396265.1. Taxonomy (NCBI): domain Bacteria; kingdom Pseudomonadati; phylum Pseudomonadota; class Alphaproteobacteria; order Hyphomicrobiales; family Alloboseaceae; genus Allobosea; species Allobosea sp. 05T422_2. The sequence continues at coordinate 4,318 of NZ_JBFTLD010000355.1, forward strand.
TGCTGGTGGGCATGATTACACTCGGACCGGCCGCGGGGTGCGCATGCTATCAGGAAGGTCGGGATTCTAATAAGTCGCAGCATCTGCATCGTCGCGGAGCCCCTTGAACGACGCCTGCCGCAGTTTGCTCGCTGGCGGATATCCCGGGCCGTGCTGACCGGTCCAGGCAATCTCGGCCCCAGGCCGACACGCAAAACGCGACGCGTGCACAACAGCTACTCCAGCACCGTCCCAAACGCCGGGCCACGACAAATCGTTCCCCCGGGCAAGGAACACTCAAAGATCCCCAAAGTTAGAGACACGTGCGTCCAGATGGGGGCAGGCGAAACCGGGATAGCTTGGCGGGTAAGGTGAAATCGATGACCTCTGAGCCATGCGAAATACCCAGGAGTGTGCCGGCCGACCAGGAGGGCAGGTCAGGGGTCGCCYCCCCCAGGAATTATCAAGGCGCTTTCGCCCTGAGCACGCTCGACCGCCTCGGATGTGGGTATCTCGTTGTCGAGCACCGCCGCAGGATTGTCGAGGCCAACGCCGCAGCCCGGCTGATTCTGCGCTGCAAGACCAGTTCGGGCGAAGAGTTTGATCAACTGACGAGCGCCTTCATGCAATTGTTGGCGCGGGCGCCACACCGGCCGCCGCTGGGTCCATTGTGTTGGGTCGTCATCTGGAACCAACACGAAGCGCCGTTCGTCCTGAACCAGGCCGCAGACGCTATACCGCACGATAGTACCAGTCTGGTGATGCTGGTCGATCTTGACGCTCACCTGCGACCTAACCCCTTCATGCTTCAGCGCATGTTTGGTCTGACTACGGCCGAGACGCGGCTTGCGCTTCTGTTGGCCAACGGCGATCTGCCGGTCGATGTCGCCCGTAAGCTGCACCTCAGCCGCTCGACCGTTCGCTCGCAACTGTCCGCACTCTTCGCCAAGACCAATACCAAGCGTCAGGCGGAGCTGGTCACATTGCTCGCCCGGGTCGCGGTCCTGCCATAAGGCTTTGGCGCGGTGCATGGAGCCAAGCACCCGAGCCTAGGATCTGTGGACACTTATCTGATCCATAGGACCATGGCGGCGATTGTGACGACGGAGTGTCTGGCGGTCTTTTCGAACCGCGTCGCGACCCGCCGAAACTGCTTAAGCCTCGAGAAGCAGCATTCGATCAGGTGGCGCTGGGCGTAGAGGTGCTTGTCGAGGGGATATTTGCGCGCCMGTGACGGGTTGTTGGGAATGACGGCGATGGCGCCCTTCTCGGCAATCTTTCGCCTGAGGGGATCGGCGTCATAGGCCGCGTCGGCCATGACGAGCTTTGCGGGCAATCCTTCGATCAGAGCTAATTCGTTTAACCGTGTAGCTACGGAGCCCGTCGTCGATCGCTTTGGGTGATTATCCGACAAGCCTCTGCGCCACGCTGCGCGATAATGAGTTCCCGCCAGGGGTCTGGCTTCTCTGCGAAGTCGGCGCTGAGCCGCTTCATGATCGGGTCGGATGG
>NZ_JBFTLD010000356.1:0-5770 GCF_056396265.1 Allobosea sp. 05T422_2
GACCAGCTTCACCCATCTGATCGTGCCGACATTCGCACCGCTTGAGCAGCTTCGCGACGCCTATCTCGATGTCACCGTCGAGCATCTGCAGATGGAGCGCAACGTCGCTCTGCGGTCCCTCAGACCAGCTTCACCCATCTGATCGTGCCGACATTCGCACCGCTTGAGCAGCTTCGCGACGCCTATCTCGATGTCACCGTCGAGCATCTGCAGATGGAGCGCAACGTCGCTCTGCGGTCCCTCATCGCCGTCGTGGCCGCGACCTGCCTTGCGCTCATCATCGAACTCGCGCTGCTCGTCGCCAGCCAGAACCTGCTGTTCCGGCCCTTGCTGCGCGCCCGCAGCCACGTCCTTGCCCTCGCCGACGGAGCCGTGCAGGAGCCCATCGACGGTCGGGGCATGCGGGGCGAGATGCGCAGCCTCTTCCTGGCGCTCGATACGCTTCGCCGGCGGCTGATCKAGCGCAACACGTTGGACAACGAACGCGCGGCACTGACGGAAAAGCTGAGGAAACGGGCCGACACCGATGGCTTGACCGGCGTGCTGAACCGGGGCGCCCTGGAGCGGCTGGTCGCTCACCTCCATGACGGGGAAGCCGACCCGACGGGTATCGGTCTGATCCTGCTCGACATCGACTACTTCAAGGACGTCAACGACCGATTCGGCCATGCCGCGGGAGACGCGATCCTCAAGGAAGCCGCCCAGCGCCTGCGCTCGGCGCTGCGGCGCGACGACGTCATTGCCCGCTTTGGCGGCGAGGAGTTCGCCATCCTCCTGATGGATCCACACGTCGAATCGCCGGTCGACGTCGCAGAGCGGCTCCGGACGATTCTGCAGGCCTCCCCCTTCACGCTGGAAACGGGGCAAAGCATCGAGGTGACCGCGAGTTTCGGCGTCGCCCGAAGAGAAAACCAGGACGGAGGCTGGCCTGCGTTCGTCACAGCCGCCGATCGCGCGCTTTATGTCGCCAAGGCCGCGGGGCGCAACCGTGTCGAGGAAGACCGAGAGACGTCCTGATTCGGGCTCATCGCCATCCCGGCCGGGGATGACGACCAGCGGAACGTCACCGGTTCACGACGATCCTCGAACAGCCTCGAACGCGCATGCGCTGACGGGCCGCGGGTGAAAAGTTTCTGCCGTCATAGTTTCGCCCCTTCCCGCCGCACATAGGGAGGCACCCCGTTCTCGCAGGCAGAGTCGCGAAGAGTTCCGACCGACGGAGTGGTGTTGCGCCCGTTCTACGACGAAAACGCCGATGCGCTGACCGATCCCTTTGCGCCTCGCCCGAGCCCCATGCCGCTGCGCGATCACGCCGCCTTCTCGGGACGGTGGCTTTCGGCCAGCCTGCTTCTGGGGCTGGTCGGAGCCGGATTGCTGACCTGGTCATTGCTGGTTTCCGAGGCCGATAGCCCCGCCACGCGAAGCCCGGAACGGGCCGTCACGGCCTTGCCGCGCGGCACCAGTGCAAACGGTTCGGCCCGCAAGGGCGACCTGCTTGTGCAGCGCGGGTTCTCGATCGGCACGGCGCGTCATTTCCGTGCGCCGCTCACCGAAACGGTCGGCGCGCGCGAAATCACCAAGGTCCATGCGCTCGTCCATGTCGCCGCGGAACTCTCGCCGCTCGCGATAGCTGCTCCCAACATGCCCGACCTCGAATCGCTCAGCTCTCCGCCCAGCGCCGGTCGAGAGGCTGCTCCGCAGGCGGCAGTCGATCCCGCTGATGCCGATGTGTCGGTCGTGAGGCGCGATCTATCCGATCAGGCGGCGACAGGCACCGAGCCCGGCCTCTCCGATACTGCCGCCGCCGAGCAGGTTGCCGAGTTGCTCCGCCTCTCCGGATCGGAACCGCAACTGCCGCTGGAGTATTCGAACCAGCGCATTCTCTCGCGCACCCTTCGCTTGGCCGGGGAAACCGAAACGGAGCAGGCGGCTCCCCTCGGCTCACCGGCATTCGGCTCTCTGGATGTCAGAATCATCCCGGAGAACGTCACCAATATTCCTGTGCGCACCGGCTCTCCGGGACCGTTCGAAGAGCGCGACATCATGCTCGGCCATGGCGACACCCTGGCCTCCATCCTCCAGAACAATGGCGCAGACGACCGGCGGGTCGCGGCCATCGTCGCCGCACTCGGAAAGCGCGCGAAGGCGGAGCTCCCGGAAGGCCAGCATCTGCGCCTCCTGATCGCACCGGAGGGCAGCGGCCAAACCATCCAGCGCGTCATTCTCTTCGACGAAACCGGCCCGGAAGAGATCGCTGCGGCAGATGATGGCGGCCGGTTCGTCGCGGTGGCCAAGAATGACGCGCACCACAATCCAGCTGACGACAGCAGCGATGACGACGACGAGGACAGCGGCGAGCGCGCCACCCTCTTCCAGAGCGTCTATGCCAGCGCGGTCAAGAGTCAGGTACCGCGTGAACTCATCGACGAGTTCGTCGGCATCTTCGCATCGAATCTCGATCTCAAGCAGCGAACGAATGTCGGCGATCGCCTCGAGATGATCTTCAGCGACGACGAGGCCGCCTCGACCGGCCGCCGTGAGCTGCTCTATGCCGCCCTGACGGCGGAGGGAGAGACCCACCGCGTCTATCGCTACGCTTCGCCCGAGACCGGGGATGTCGACTATCTCGACGAAGAAGGGCTTTCGCTGCGAAAGCTCCTGCTGCGCCGGCCGGTCCAGATCGGACGCATCAGCTCACCGTTCGGTATGCGCCGTCACCCGATCCTGCGCTATTCACGCCTTCACAGCGGCGTCGACTGGGCCTCGCCCCGCGGCACGCCGATCATGGCTGCAGGTGACGGGAAGGTGGTCGCCGCCGGCCCGCATGCCGGCTACGGCAACCGCGTCGAGATCGAGCACGCGAACGGCTACGCCACCGCTTACAACCACATGGCCAATATCGGCTCGCAGATCAAACCCGGAGCCACTGTCCGCATGGGCGAGATCATCGGCACCGTCGGCACGACGGGCCTCTCGACCGGACCTCACGTCCATTATGAGGTGACGATCAACAGCCACTTCGTCGATCCGATGAAGGTCAAGCTGCCGAGCAATCACAGCCTGGGCGGCACGGCACTGAGCGAGTTCAAGGACCACCAACGCCAGATCGAGAAGCTCAGGCAGCCCGGGCCCGCCACCACGGTCGCGGTGCAGAACGGACGCGCCGGCTAAGGCATCGCCCCGGGACGGGGATTGCGGTTTTCGGGGAAGGCCGATGCGAGCACGGAAGGCTTACATCATCGGAGCGGATACGAGATCCGGTCCGATGATGGAGCCGTGCCCGTCCTGCAGCGGGCGTTCAAAGCAAGGTGCCGCTCAAGATCATCGCGGCCACCCCGAAATAGATCATCAGGCCGGTGACATCGACCAGGGTCGCGACAAAGGGAGCCGAAGCACTCGCCGGGTCGAAACCCAGGCGCTTGAGGATGAAGGGCAGCATCGAGCCGGTGAGCGAACCGAAGGTGACGATACCGAGCAGAGCCACGCCGACGGTTGCCGCGATCAGGGCCCAGTGCTCGCCATAATCGTACAGACCGAGCTTCTGCCAGGCGATGACGCGCACGACACCGATGGCGCCGAGGATGGCGCCAAGCGTGAGGCCGGTCGGAATCTCACGCAGCGCCACCCGCCACCAGTCGCTCAGCTTGATCTCGCGCAACGCCAGCGCCCGGATCAGCAGCGAGGTGGCCTGCGACCCGGAATTGCCACCCGAGCTCATGATGAGCGGGATGAACAGGGTCAGCACGATCGCCTTCTCGAGTTGACCTTCATAGTGCTGCATCACCGAGGCAGTCAGCATCTCGCCGATGAGCAGGATGCTGAGCCAGCCGGCGCGCTTGCGGATCATCCGGCCGAAGCTGATCTCGTTGTAGGGCTCGTCGAGCGCCTCCATGCCGCCCAGTTTCTGCACGTCCTCCGTCGTCTCCGCGATCATCGCATCGATGACGTCGTCGACCGTGACGATGCCGATGACGCGCTCGCCAGCATCGATGACGGGAACGGCAAGGAGGTCGTATTTCGTGAACAGCCGCGCGACATCTTCCCGGTCGACCTCCGGCGTCACGCTGATCGGCTTCATCTCGGGCACGACAGAGGCGACGAGCGCCTGCGGATCGCCGCTGATCAGCCGGCGCAGCGAAACGGCGCGGACCAGCTTCCCGGTCGCGGGATCGAGGACATAGATCGCATAGATCGTTTCGCGCGTACGCTCGACATGCCGGATGTAATCGAGCGTGCGCGCGACGGTCCAGTCGGCCGGGACGCTGACGAATTCCGTCGTCATGATCGAGCCCGCGCTTTGCTCGGGATAGGCGAGCAGGCGATTCAGCGTCGCGCGCGTGTCGTGGTCGACACGGCCGAGCAGGCGCAGGCGCAACGGCTCGTCGAATTCCGGGACCACGTCGGCGACGCGGTCCGCCGACATGGCGGACAGGAACTGCGCCGCGCGCGCTTCCGGCATCAAGCCGAGCGCTTCGGAGGCCGCCGTCAGTTCATGCTGGTCCAGGACCTCGACGGCCCGTTCGAACGGCAAGGCAAGGAGCACGGCGGCAACCGTTTCGACGTCCTGGTCGTTCAGGGTTTCGACAATGTCGGCGATATGGTCCCGCGCCAGCGTCTGGGCGAGGGTTGCAGCGAGAAGATCCCGCTCCGGTGCGGTGGCAACGGCATTCATAGCTCGTATCCTTTGATCGGCCGTCATGGCCGATCGCAGGCGAGCCGGTTTCCCCGGTCAGGCGCGCGAAGCGGCGTCAGACGGCATCGACTGTCGACTGGGACTGTCGGTTGGCATTGGGTCGGGGTTCCTGTGAAACTGCCGCCGGAAGGCTTGCAGCGAGGCCGAGATGCACCCGAAGGCTCATCGCGTCAACCCCCATCTCCGTGACCGGAGCGCATGTGCGGGAACGCGCGTCCATCTTCGCAGGAACGAGCCGATCACGCCGGTTGGCGGTTCAGTGCCGGCCCTCTAAGGTCGGTGCACGAAACGACGAGGGCAGCATGGAATTCGCGCTGAGCGACGAGGAAGGACTGATCCGCGAAGCCGCCCGGAAAATCGCGTCCGACCGGCTGGCGCCGCTGGCCGAGGCTCTCGATCGCGGCGAGGGTCGCAGCGAATTCCTGGCCAATCTGAAGACCCTCGCCGAAAACGGCTTCATGGCGCTCAATGTCCGCGGCGAGTTCGGCGGCAGCGAGGCCGGCACGGTCGCCTTCGCGCTGACACTGGAGGAACTCGCGGCCGCCTGCGCCTCGACCGCGGTCACGACCTCGGTGACCAATATGGTCGGAGAGGTCATCCAGGCGGTCGGCTCGGCCGCGCACAAGACCGCCTATCTGCCGAAGCTCGCTGACGGCACCTATGCGGCCGGCGCCTTCTGCCTGACCGAAGCCGGAGCGGGCTCGGACCCCGCGGGCATGCGGATGCGGGCGCGCCGCGACGGCGACAGCTATGTGCTCGACGGCCAGAAGATCTTCATCACCAGCGGCGAATATGCCGGCCTCTTCGTCGTTTGGGCCGTGACCGACCCCGACGCACCGAAAGGCAAGGGCATCTCGGTCTTCCTGGTTCCGGCCGACACGCCGGGCGTCAGCGTCGGCAAGGCCGAGAAGAAGATGGGGCAGACCGGCTCGGCCACGAATACCATCCATTTCGAGGGCGCACGCATCCCGGCCTCGAACCTGATGGGTCGGGAGAATGACGGGTTCCGGGTTGCGGTCGGCGAGCTGGCCGGCGGGCGCATCGGCGTCGCCGCCGTTTCGCTCGGCATCGCCCGCG
>NZ_JBFTLD010000357.1:0-5760 GCF_056396265.1 Allobosea sp. 05T422_2
CTCGAGCGCGATGAAGATCACCAGCGCCGCACCAAGCAGAGTGGCGACAAGCGCCACGCACCGGCGCGCCAGGAACGACAGCACGACCTAGCGCCAGCGCACCTCGGCGAGCGGCGTGATCGGGAGCGGCCAATCCGTCCACATCCCGTCCAGCCCGGCCGCCGTCACCGTGATCTTCGGCAGGATGAAGAGGAAGCCGTTGACCGCATCGCGCGCCAGGATGCGCTGGGCTTGCCTGTACATCTCATTGCGTTGGCCCTCGTCGAGGGTGACGTCGATCTTCGCCATCAGTGCCTTGAACTCGGGGTTCTTGTACTGGAAGTAGTAGTCGTCGCGGGCATAGATATTGATGTCGAGCGGTTCGGTATGGGCGATCACGCTCAGGTCGAAATCCTTGCCGCGGAAGACGCGCTCCAGCCATTGCGGGAATTCGAGCGGCTCGATCGAGGCGTTGATGCCGATCTGCGCAAGCAGCGCCGCAATGATCTCGCCCGAACGCCGGGCATAGGTCGGCGGCGGCAGTTTCAGCGTGCAGGAGAAGCCGTTCGGGAAGCCGGCCGCGGCCAGCAGCGCCTTGGCCTTGGGGATATCGACCGGATAGGTGCCGGTCAGGTCTATATAGGCCGGATGCAATGGTGAGAAATGACTGCCGATCAGGTCGACATCGAAGCCGTAGACCCCGAGCGCGATCGTCTTGCGGTCGAGCACATGAGCGATCGCCTGACGCACGCGCAGATCGTTGAACGGCGCCTTGGCATTGTTGATGGCGAGGATGACCTCGCCCTCCGTCTTGCCGAAACTGACCTTGAGCTTGGGATCAGCCTTGAGCTGCGGCACGGCTTCAGGGGCCGCCAGATTGGTTTGCGCGTGGACATCCCCGGCCCGCAACGCGGCGACCTGCGCCTGCGGATCGGCGATAAAGCGGAAGGTCGCCTTGGCGAGTGTCGGCTTCTCCCCCCAATAGCCGTCGAAGCGTTCGAGCTCGAGCCTGTCGCCACGATTCCAGCGCACGAACTTGAACGGGCCGGTGCCAACCGGATTGGTCTTGTTGTTGGCGGCGCTCGCTGGCGCCACGATCACCGCATCGCCCCAGGCGAGACCGTAGAGGAAATTCGCCGTCGGCTGTTTCAGCCTGATGACCACGGACGCCGGATCAGGCGTCGCGATCTCCGCGATCGGCGTGAACAGCTGGCGCTGGGCGTTGGTCGATTCCGGAGCCACGGCCCGCTCGAACGAGAACCTGACCTGTTCGGAGCTGAACGGGGTGCCGTCATGGAACGTCGCGCCCCGCCGCAGCTTGAAGCTGTAGGTGATATTGTCGGGTGCGATCTCCCAGCTTTCGGCGAGGCAGGGCACGATCTTGCCGGTCCGGTCCATCTTGACCAGGCCTTCGAAGATGTTCTGCAAGGTAACTTCGCGGATCGCCTGCGCCGCGCCCGAGGTCGGGTCGAGCGTCGGCGGTTCCAGCGTCATCGCAATGATGACGCTGTCCTTGGCCTGCGCCAGAGCAACGAAAGGCAACTGGGCCGCCAGCGCGGCTGCGCCTGCTCCGGCAAGAAGGTCACGCCGCGTCGTCATCAGCCACTCCCATGCATGTCGCGGCGCAAGATGGCGCGGGAGATGGGCCCGGCGCAAGACGGCTCTTCCGTTTCGTCCACGCGACAGACCGATCGCGTCAGACGAAGTAATCTGGATGCTTTGCCTGAAGATGCACGAGATCGGGCAGGAGCGTGCCGAGATGGGTGCGCATCGCCGCAACCGCCTCGGTGGCGCGGCCCTTGCGGATGGCATCGACGATCGACAGGTGCTCGCGGATCACCATCGCCATGCGCCCGGGCACCGGCAGGGTCATGCGTCGGCAGCGGTCGATCTGGCTTTTCGCCGCCTGTGCGATTTTCCAGATACCGGGATACCCGGCGGCATCGGCCAGCGTCTCGTGAAAGGCTTCGTCCGCGAGATGGAAATTCTCCTGATCGCCGATATCGAAGGCTTCGTGCAGGCGCGCGACCGTGGCATCAAGTCGGGCGATGGCCTCCGGCGTCGCGATGCGGGCAAGCAATTCCACGGTCGCGCATTCCAGCGCCTGCCGGATGAAGACCGCTTCGGGAATAGCCCCGGTCGGGATGCGCGCAACGAAAGTCCCCGCCTGCGGAAAGATCTCGACCAGCCCCTCTTCCTTGAGACGGATCAGCGCTTCGCGGACCGGGGTACGGCTGACGCCGAAGCGCGCCGTCAGCTCCTTCTCGGAGAGCGGCACGCCGGGCCTCAGCTCCATGGCGAGGATGGCGCGTCGGAGATCGTCCTGAACCAGTGAAGCGGCCGTCGAGCGCCCGGCGGGAGCCACGGCCCGCCCCAGGGGGCGGCGCTCGCGTCGATTATCCGCCGCATGGCCGCGGCCGCCTGCGAGCTCGTTCATCGTCCCGTCCCAGCCACCCATGTCTCCCGAACGCTCCGGCCTAAGCCCTGTGAGCGCCACCCTCCTTAGGCGCTACCACAATCACTTTTGACATACTAGTATATTAGTATATTGATCCGATACGCTTCTCGCCCGTACAGTCGCGGGCCTATCGGGACAGATTGCTGATGTTGCTGCACGATGATCGCCTGTTTCCTGCCGATCCGGTGACGCGAGGCATCGCGCGCCGTCTCTATGCCGGGATTCGCGATCTCCCGATCATCTCGCCACACGGCCATACCGACCCGCGCTGGTTCGCCGAGGACAAGCCGTTCCCGGATCCGGCGACGCTGCTGGTCAAGCCCGACCATTACATCTTCCGGATGCTCTACTCGCAGGGCGTCAGGCTCGAGCAGCTCGGCATCGCCCGCAAGGATGGCGGCCCGGTCGAGACCGATACCCGCGCGATCTGGCGGCTCTTCGCCAGCCATTGGCGGCTGTTCCGCGGCACGCCGACCCGGCTCTGGTTCGAGCATGCCCTGTCCGGGGTCTTCGGCATCAACGAGCGCCTGAGCCCGGAGAATGCGGACCGCATCTACGACCGCATCGCCGAAAAGCTAGAGCAGCCGGAGTTTCGTCCCCGCGCCCTGTTCGAGCGCTTCAACATCGAGGCGATCGCGACCACCGAGGGCGCGCTCGACGACCTGAAATGGCACGACATGATCCGGGAATCCGGCTGGGGCGGCAAGGTCGTCACGGCCTATCGGCCGGACAGCGTCGTCGACCCCGAATTCGAGGGCTTCAAGGACAATCTCGCACAGTTCGGCGAGCTGACCGGCGAAGATGTCACGAACTGGACCGGCTATCTCGCGGCCCACCGCGCTCGCCGGGCCTATTTCAAACAGCGCGGCGCGACCTCCTCGGACCATGGCCACGCCACCGCGCGCACGGCAAATCTCTCGCAGGCCGAAAGCGAGAAGCTCTTCGCCAAGATCCTGAAGGGCAAGTTCTCGGCCGAGGATGCCGACCTGTTCCGCGGTCAGATGCTCACCGAGATGGCGAAGATGAGCCTCGATGACGGCTTCGTCCTGCAGATCCACCCCGGCTCCGTCCGCAACCATAACCCGATGCTGTTCGAAACCTTCGGCCGCGATATGGGCTGCGATATCCCGCGCGGCGTGGATTACGTTTCGGCACTGAAGCCGCTGCTCGATGCGGTGGGCAACGAACCCAACCTGACGGTCATCGCCTTCACGCTCGACGAGACCGTCTATTCCCGCGAACTCGCGCCGCTCGCCGGACATTATCCCGCTTTGAAGCTCGGACCCGGCTGGTGGTTCCTCGACGCGCCGGAAGCCATGCTGCGCTTCCGCGAGCTCACGACGGAGACCGCAGGCTTCTACAATACCGTCGGCTTCAACGACGACACGCGCGCCTATCTCTCGATTCCGGCCCGTCACGACGTCGCTCGCCGCTGCGACTGCACCTATCTCGCCAAGCTCGTCGCCGAGCATCGCCTCGGCGAGGACGAGGCGGCGGAGGTGGCCTACGACCTCGCCTATCGCCTGGCCAAGGAGGCCTACCGCCTGTGACCAGCGCAGCGAGCTCGATCGACGAACGCCAGGCCGCGCATCCACGCGATGTGAAGCGCTACGACACCGAGGCACTGCGTCAGGACTTCCTGGTCGAGCGCATCTTCGTGCCGGGTGAGCTGACGCGGACCTACAGCCATTACGACCGCATGATCGTCGGCGGCGCCACCCCGGTGAGCAAGCCGCTGACGCTCGATCCCTTCGCTCCGACCGGCACGCCCTTCTACCTGGCGCGCCGCGAACTCGGGGTAATCAATATCGGCGGCGCCGGCACGGTCACCGTCGACGGCAAGCAGTTCGCACTGCCGAACCTCGACGCGCTCTATGTCGGACTGGGCGCGAAGGAGGTCAGCTTCTCCAGCGCCGATCCGGCCAACCCCGCCAAGTTCTACCTGACCAGCGCCCCCGCCCATCGCGAGGCGCCGCATCAGCTCATCCGCCAGTCGGATGCCAATACGCTGCATCTCGGCTCGGCCGAGACCTCGAACAAGCGCACCATCCGGCAATACATCATGCCGAACACGACCGGCACCAACCAGCTCGTCATGGGCATGACGGCACTCGAGCCCGGCTCGGTCTGGAACTCCATGCCCTGCCACACCCATACGCGGCGGATGGAAGCCTATCTCTATTTCAACCTCGACCCGGCCCATCGCGTCTTCCATTTCATGGGCGAACCGACCGAAACCCGGCATCTGCTCGTCGCCAACGAGCAGGCCGTGATTTCGCCGAACTGGTCGATCCATTGCGGCTGCGGCACCTCGAACTACGCCTTCGTCTGGGCMATGGCCGGCGACAATGTCGAGTTCACCGACATGGACGCCGCGCCYGTCGAGATGCTGCGCTGATGGTTGCGCGTGCGCCCTTCGATCTCGTCGGGCGCACGGCGCTCGTCACAGGCGCCAATACCGGCATCGGCCAGGGCATTGCGCTGTCGCTGGCTGAGGCCGGAGCCACGGTCGTCGCCGCCGGCCGCTCGTCCATGACCGAGACGGTGGCAATGATCACCAGTGCCGGCGGACGCTGCCTGCCGCTCGCCGTCGATCTGCAGCAACCCGGGATCGCAGCCGAGGCCGTCACCAGAGCCAGCGAAGCCGCCGGTCCGCTCGATATTCTCGTCAACAATGCCGGTATCATCCGCCGCGCCGACGCTCTCGATTTCAGCGAGAGCGACTGGGACGAGGTCATGAACGTGAACCTCAAGGCGAGTTTCTTCCTGTCCCAGGCCTTTGCGAAGGCAGCGCTCGCGGCCGGCCGCAGCGGGCGCATCGTCAACATCGCCTCGCTGCTCTCCTTCCAGGGCGGTATCCGCGTCGCCTCCTATACCGCGAGCAAGAGCGGGCTTGCCGGCCTGACCCGGCTGTTGGCCTGCGAATGGGCGGGCAAGGGCATCAATGTGAACGCGATCGCCCCCGGCTATGTCGAGAGCAACAACACGCAGGCCCTGCGCGAGGATGCCGACCGTAACGCCGCCATCCTTGCCCGCATCCCGGCTGGTCGTTGGGGCAAGCCTTCGGATATCGGCGGGGCTGCCGTCTTCCTTGCAAGCGACGCGGCGGCCTACGTGCATGGTGCGATCATCCCCGTCGATGGAGGCTGGCTGGCACGATGAGCGAGCGTCTCAACTCCTTCTTCCAGCATGAGCGCGACTTCGCCTGGCAGGCGACCGAGCCCGGCGTGAAGCGCAAGATCATGGCCTATGGGCCCGACCTGATGATCGTCCGCGTCGTCTTCGAGGCCGGAGCCATCGGCAAGGCGCACCAGCACCCGCAT
>NZ_JBFTLD010000358.1:0-5746 GCF_056396265.1 Allobosea sp. 05T422_2
GCTCCGCCTCCCCCGATCGTCTACGCGCCCCTGTTCACCTGGGCTGGTCTTTATGTCGGTCTCAACGCCGGCGTGGGCTGGGCTGACTCGGGCGAGATCGTCGTCAACGGGCCGACTGCTGGCTCTTCCAGCGTCCTGAGCGGTGTCGGCGGTGGTGATGGCAGGTTCGTCGGTGGCGGCCAGATCGGATATAACTGGCAGTCCGGCGCGATTGTCTACGGCCTTGAGACCGATATCCAGTATGTCGATACAGGCGGTAGCGTGGCGTGGGGCCAATACACCTGGTGGGCCGGTAGAGGCGGCGGTGACGGCGCCTATTTCGGCACCGTGCGCGCCCGCATCGGCTATGCCTTCGACCGGACCCTGGTCTACATCACCGGCGGTCTGGCCTATGGCGGCCTGAACACCAACCCGCTGACCGGCAACACGACGAGCAATGCCGGCTGGACCATCGGCGGCGGCGTCGAATACGCCTTCACCAATAACTGGACGGTCAAGCTCGAAGGCCTCTACGTCGATACAGGCGAGGGCCGACGGACCCAGGTCTTCGAAAACCMCGCGGGCGGCGTGCTGCCGGCCGGAACCTATACCGCGGTCAGCAATGGCGGCGGCGGCGCCGGACTCCTGCGCGTCGGCGTGAACTACAAGTTCTGACGCGCGGCGAATGGAACTCCTKCGGTCTTGCTGGAAATTGGCTGGACCGCTGGAGGTCGTTGCAGCGGGCATCGTGTAGGAAGATCACCCGCTGTTTTAACCAAACGTTGCTACGGAGCAATTTCTATCAAAAACGTAGCAACGATATTCGAGGGTCAACAGATGAAGAAGTCGGCTATTCTTGTCGTTTCGTTTGCTTTGCTTGCCGCTGGCGGCTGCGTTGGGTTTGGCAAGGGCAAGGGCAAAGCACCCCCGCCGGTTGCAACGCCCATCGTCACAAAGGGCTAAATGGTTTGCGCGACGGCTCATTGCCGTCGCGCAAACCCACCACCATCGGGACGGTCCGGTTTTCTGTGCTGTCCAACGTAAGTGATCCCGTCGTACCGCGGCTTACCGCAGTCCTCACCTGCCAGCCCCGGCAACTTCGCTCGCTGACAAAGTTGTGACAGCGGCCACGCACCTAGCGACTCAATACGGCTTGCGCTCCGGAAGGGGCGGTTCATGATGACATCAAGAATTGGCTGATCCCGTCACAATGGTGCATGACAGCTACGGGATCGGCATTTGAGTTCCATCGTTGCGTGGAGAGCGCCTTATGCTTGCGAGGAAACACCTCAGAGCTGTCTGGCTGCGCATAGGGGCCGTGCTTGCTGTTGCCGCGCTTGTCATCGTCCCAATGCTGCTCAAATAAGAGCGCGACCAGCAGGCCACTGGCTCCGGCCGGACCGCGAAGCCGCTCCGCCACTAACTCAACTCTGGGGCCAAGAGTGGATAATTTCTGAGAGAATGGGGCTGAGGGCTGAGGTAAACGAAGCCCCGATTGGCCCGAAGGCGAACCCAGCCAACGTCGGGAATTGGACCGGCTCCGGTTGCCCGAGACGTCGCAAGGAATGGCGGTGATGAGCACGTGCATGGCTTGAACGAACAAGCCGGACATGGCGGACGCATGGTAGGCAGAGGAACCCCAAAAAAAGGAGTAATGCACATGGTCCTCGCCATCTGGTCGTGCGCCGTCGCCGCCCTCGCGCTTGGGGTGGTCATCGTCCGCTGGTTCGCTGGGCGCGCCGACGGCGCAGTTCGTCCGGATCAGCAGCAGCCCTGCTGACGGCGTTGAGCCGGCAAGCCGCGACGTGGCGGCAAGTCGAGTGGCCCGGCGATCCGCGCACCCATCGCCTCTTCCGACGGAGCGAAGCATGATCGAGCATTCCCAGCGCTTCTGGACAGGGTGCCCGACTACGCCCTGACACACTTCGATGGCGGGAGCAGCAGTAGCGCATAGGTCCGACTGGGAGGGTCTCGACGGATGCCAGTACCCCAGCCAGGTATGGGATCTCGCTGACGCCGGCCGGAGCCTCGGCCGTGGCAAGGCTTTCGCCTTTCGGGGCACCACGAACAGCGCGTTCACCGGAGGAGAAAATTCTCTACGAGCTCTGCTGTACCGATCTCGAGCACATTGCCATCCTTGGGGAGGCCATCGCGGAGCAGGCCAATCCGAATTCAACGGCTTGCTTTACTGGTCTCCTCGAGGAGCGCGCTGGTTTCCCGATCTTCCAAGCAGAGCGCGTAAGCTCTCCAACTGAAGGCTGGGAGCGCCTTCAGTGCCGCCTTCTGCAAGCTGTGAGCGGCATGCCGTTTGACCCCCTACGGGCGTGGCCGATTACTTCCCACACGGCGGCACAGGCGACACCCCGCGGAATGTCACTGCGATGCTGGCCCTGGCCGATGCAGCCAATCTCGGTCGGAAGCGGACGCGCCGCGTACCTCGCCTCGGCCGCTCCATCTCGTGGCGCTCTTTTAAGGCCCTTCTCAAGGGGACGATATCCAGAGTTCTAAGTCGACTGGATTGGTCGGGAGAACCGTCGAACTCCCGGCACACGGGCTTTCTGCGAACCCGGCAAATCCTGCTTAACTACGATGCCGCATCGAACGCGCAAATTGTGGATCGCACTGCAAAGTACATTTGAGGTAATTGGCATTCAGTGTCAGTATTTGCCATCGAAATGGTGATACTCGACGTCGTTCCTGCCTTGCGCCGTAGCCGATGCGTTCCTTGCCTATGTCTTCTGGGGGGTTCACGAGGGCGTTCCATGTCGGCTCAAGAACGCGGGCTTGCCCGTCTCATGCTTAGACTTCCCGCGTTCCGCAATCGCTTCGGGCAAATGCAAGTCCTGCAATTTCGCGGCCTCTGCGAGGAGTACGACGTCGTCTGGGAGGTGATCACCCGGTGGTCCCAGGATCAACGCTGCGTGATGTTTAGCTTAGACGATTACTGCCGCCTCGCGACCTTGATCGAGAGCGATGCCATCGCGATAGCCGAGGCTGTTCCGGATCCCGGCACCATCGGCATCCTTGGAGTGTGACAGCTAAACCCGCCAACGCCAGGATGGCGCGCGCGCTTGAGAGGTGAGGGCCGCAGCGGTCGCCCACCAGCCTCTCCGCGACGGAAAGCCTTCGCATCGTCATTGCCGCCACGGGCGGACCGGAGATCAACGCAGCCAGGCACTCCTTTCGGAGGGGCAAGGCATGATCCTGTCCTTGCTTGACCACGACCTCGCCATGCAATGCTTCGACGGCAGGAGCCGGGGTAGCGGTTAAGCAGACACATCTCCAAGGCCCCCCGGCGACCTCCCCAGGTTCGGCCCGGATCAGACGCCGTAGAGCCAATGTCGGCTTCGAGTTTACCTATGAGAGCTTCGGGGTCCCGATGACCGAGTGCTGGCTCAGCGTTGACGAGGACGCCCACGAGCGTGACATCGACAACTGGCACTGATCGCCAATCTCAAATGCGGATCCTTCGGCTAAACGCCCCGTAGGTGCCGCGGTGCCGCAGATCGTAGTGCCGGCGTTGACGCCGGCTGTCATCCTTCGTGTGCACGAAGACAGCCACGACAAGGAGAGCCGAGAGCCCAATGAGGGCGTAAAGCATGGCGGTGACGCTCATTTTTCCCCAGACCCAAAGCAACATAAGCCGCGTTGCAATGATCTCCCGAGTCAAACCCGCTGCCAAGCGGAAAGACCCCGATTACCCCTCGTTATACACTCCCTGATCCCCTGACGGCCCTGAGCATCGGAGGAAACCCGCTGAAATCGCGAGTTTCCTTTCTGGCGCCGGCGGAAAACCCCGGCGTCCGGATTGATGCCTATGATCAGGGCGAACGTGAGGGCGGCTGAGCCGACCACGTCGTGTCATTTGTGCGGGGCGATGCTGGATTGCGTTGCGCCGAACGGATTTGGCCCCAAAGCGGCAGGAGCATCGCGACGCGCTCGCGGTAGCGTCTGTAGTCGTCGCCGAACAGCGCGATCAGGTCGCGCTCTTCCAGCATGATGCCAACCAGTATGTAGGCCGTCGTCCCTGCCGCGAAGAGCAAATGGCCCTGGCTCATGACGGGAGTAGCCCAGAAGGCGATAATGAAGCCGAGATAGATCGGATGCCGAACAAGCTTGTACAGACCCGGCGTCCTGAATTCGGCTTCCGGCATTCTACGGCCGGCGAAACGCACGAATACCTGCTTCAGCCCAAAAAGCTCGAAATGACTGAACATGAAGGTCGAGAGCAGGACGAACAGCCATCCGAACTGGGAGAGCCCGATCAGAGTCGCCGCCAGCGTCGGATTGGTCACGCTCCAGACGCTCTCCGGCAAGGGCCGCCATTGCCACAACAAGAGCGCAAGGGCCGCCGTTGCGAGCAGCACATAGGTTGGCCGCTCCAGCRCCGGATCGATCCAGCCGAGCCACCAGCGTTTGAACCCTGGACGGGCCATGACGCTATGCTGGACCGCAAAGAGCGACAGCAATGCGAAGTTGACCAGGAGGGCCTGCGCCACCGGCGTTGCCGGCCCGTCGTCGATACCCTTCGGCACAAGAAACCCGCCGACGAAACCGATCGCATAAACAAAGGTCAGGAAGAAGAACGCGTATGACAGGAGGCCATAGAGAAGGATCGCGGTCTTGCGCATGGCTGGTACCTCGGTTGACGCGACGTCGCAGTCGGCCGGTGTCGCGGTAAAGCGCGGTGAAGATGTTCGGATATGGCGTGATGTCCGATTGACCTTGGGTCCTTAGCGATCTGTCTCCACAGCGTTGTCCGGCGTGATATTCGACGATCCGCAGTGTGACTGTGATGGAAGTCACATGCAGCAAAGGGACTCCCCCAAGCTCAGGGATGGCGCGGCATGCCTCGATGCTGCCTAGCGGCAAGGCTCGTGGAAGTTGCCGTTTCGCTTGCTGCGCTGGCGCCGGCGCCGAGCGGTTCGGCGAGTTCGCATCTCTCGATCACGACAACTTCGTGCCCATCACGTGCGTCCGAGTTCGTTGCGGGAGCCGCGGTGCATGGTTTCCCCAGACGAGGTCAGGCGATCAGGATCGCGCGGGTCATTGACATTGGTCAGCGTTGGCCTTCGGACGAGGTCTCCGAGGGGGCCGAAATAGGAATAGGGGCGGTTGCCGAGGATAGCGGCGGCATGGATTCCGCCGGCACGATCGCGCCGGCGCAGGTGACGAAGTCAACTGGAACGGTACCGGCACCGGAGCGTTGAACCCTCACGTCGAAGAGAGGAGTCATTGATATGAAGGTATCCGAAGCGATGACCCGAGGGGCTCATATCGCCCGCCCGGACGAGACCTTGCAGGCGGTATCTCGCCGTATGGCCGAAGAGGATATTGGCTTCCTACCCGTCGGCGACGTCGATCGATTGGTCGGCACGATCACCGACCGCGATATTGTTGTGCGGGCTCTTGCCGAGGGGCGTGATGGGTTGGCCCTGGTTCGCGACGTGATGACGCGCGATGTCAAATACTGCTTCGAGGATGAGGAGATGGACCACGTCATCCACAATATGGGGGACAACCAAATCCGACGCCTTCCCGTTGTCGATCGCAACAAGCGGCTCGTCGGCGTGGTCTCGYTTGCTGACGGCGCTCTCAAGGACAGCCCGGAAGCCGCCGGAGACGCCCTAACAGACATCGTGGAGCCTGCAGGGCGCCCAGCGGCATAGTCCGCGGCGATTGTGGTCTAACGAGTGGGAGGGCGTGGAGATGCCGCGGCGAAGCTGGCCTGCTTGCCTCCTACTACGGCTCAGTTGAAGTCCTGAAC
>NZ_JBFTLD010000359.1:0-5723 GCF_056396265.1 Allobosea sp. 05T422_2
CTGCGACCTGCCGGACGTCGGCTGGCCGGACCACCGCGCGGGCAAGTCCGTGTCGCCGGCCGCGCCAGTCCTCGCAGAACGGCGCGATGGCGTCAGCGTCGGTCAGGACATGGTCGGCTCCAACGATCTGCTCGAGCTCGTTCAGGGGGGGCGTGGACATTGCGTTCTCCTGGAAAGCCGCGAGCGTGAACGTGAGGGTTGAACCGCAGCCCGCATGAAGCAGGCGGCGGTTCAATCATGTCCGCCGAGCCTAGTCGATCTTCGTCTGAGGCCAGCCGTGGTCATCGTGGATTGCGGTGAAGGCCGGGCGGGCTACAGCTCGCCCGGCTCAGGTGTTCAGCGTGCCGGCGACTGACCGAGTTCGTGCAGGAGCGCCGCGCCGGTGCGAAGCCCGCTGTAGAAGCAGTCGAGAGTCAGGTTCTCATTTGGCGCATGGTTCGCTTCGTCGGGGTTCGCGTAAGGGGTGACGAAGGCGGGAATGCCGAGGATCTTGGTGAAGACATAGCCTGGCAGGCTGCCGAACCCCGCGGGGATCAGCAGTGGCTCTTCGCCCTGGGCCTTGACAAAGGCCTGGCGCAACGGCGTCGTAAAGGGCGAGGCGATGGGAGACTTCGAGGGCTGCATCCCCCTGTCCTGAGCGATGAACTCGACCTCTGGGGCATGCTTGGCCACATGGTCCGCGACCTTGCGCAGAATGTCCTCCGGGTCCTGCGCCTCGACCAGGCGGATATCGCATTTCACGAAAGCTTCGTTCGGCAGCACGGTCTTGGTGCCGGGCCCGCCATAGCCGCCGTGGAAGCCGTTGATGGTCAGTGTCGGACGAAAGCAGAGGCGCTCGTAGAAGGGGCGGTCGGCAGGTGCGTCCAGGCGATCAAGCCCCAGGCTCTGCTTCACCGCCTCGGCGGCGCGGGGGAGGCGCTCGATAGCCGCGAGTTCCTCTGGTGTCGGCGGCTCGATATCGTCGTGGAGGCCCGCGATGGTGATCTCGCCCGCAGCATTCTTCATGGTGCCGAGCAGGTGTACGAGCGTCCAGATCGGATTTGGCACCACGCCACCGAAATTGCCGGAATGCACGTCCCGATTGGCGTGACGACAGCGCAGATCGAAGGAGATCACGCCGCGTGAGCCGAACTTGATCGCGGCCGCACCGCTGGCATGGCGCGGACCATCGGCCGTGACGGCGAGATCGGCCCTCAGCTTGTCCTTGTTGGCCCGCACGAAGTCGGCGATGTGCGGGCTCCCGATCTCTTCCTCGCCTTCCAGCAGGAGGATGACATTGCAGGGAAGCGTGCCATGCACCTTAAGATGCGATTCGATCGCCATCATCTGTGCGAAATGCTGGCCCTTGTTGTCGCCGACCCCGCGCGCATAGAGCCGGCCGTCGCGGATCGTCGGCTCGAAGGGCGGCGAGAGCCATTTGTCGAGCGGATCGGGCGGCTGCACGTCATAGTGGCCGTAGAGCAGCACTGTGGGCTTGCCCGGCGCCTTTTCCCAACGCCCGATGACCATGGGGTGCCCTTCGGTGGGCACCAGTTCGGTCTCGAGCCCGATATCGGTCAGCATCTTGACCAGCAGTTCTCCGACTTCAGCGATGCCGATATTCTCGGCACTGATGCTCGGGTGGCGCAGATAATCGATCAGACGATCAAGGAAAGGGGCGCGGTTCGCCTCGATATGATCGAAAACCGCGGCCAAGGTGTCGGAGGAAGCCATAAGTCTTGCACCTGCCAGAATTAGGAGAGCCAAAGTCGCACCCGTTCTGGTTACGATGGCCGCGGCAAACCCGTCCATGCGCGACATGAATGCGCGCCATCTCCGGACGCTGGATGCCGGTCCGTCGCTGCTGTCGCCAACGGCCTTGCGACGGCCGGGCCGATGGCGTCTGCTGGATCAGGTGATCAGTTGATTGTGAAAGGCGAAGTCGAGGCAGYCCTGGATGTGCTGCTCCAGAATAGCCTGAGCCTCCACAGCGTCCCGCCTCAGTGCACAGCCGAGCAGCGCCTTGTGCTCTTCGGCTGCAATCGCGCCGCGGAAGATCACGAAGACCATCTGGTACCGAAGGTAACGGTCATAGACGCCGGAATGGACATTCAGCAGGGCCTTGGAGCCGCAGGCCGAGACCAGGGCCTGGTGAAATTCCCAGTCGTAGCGCTTCCACTGCTCCGCTTGCGTGCGGTCGCCCGCGAGCAGGCTCGCTTCCATCCGCGCCAGCTTGTGATGGGCGGCAACGACGCGGCCTTCCCATTCCATGTCGCCGGACTGGAATGACTGCGCCAGGGCGCTCCTCTCGATGAGCAGCCGAAGCGCCGCGATCTCCTTCAGATCCTCGGCCGAGCACGGCGCAACCTGGAAACCGCGCTGTCCCTCTGCCGTGATCAATCCTTCCGGAGTGAGGCGGCTGAAGATTTCGCGCAGGGTGCCGATCCCGACGCCATACGCTGTCCGCAATTTTTCCAATGGCAGGCGTTGGCCGGGGCGAAGACGCCCGAAGACGATGTCCGTGCGGATGCGCTCATAGGCTTGTTCGCCGGTCGAGATCGGCGCGATGTCGTCGCCTGCAAAATCCGTCACGATGTCCGCCATGCCCTGCGCGCACCTTTTCGAGAGGGCCGTCCTACGACGCGTGCAGCCTCCGCGCCAGAACCAATGAGTGACGGCTGAAATCAATATCATCGGATGATTGTGATATTATCAGTTGATGACGGCTTCGCTAGATGTAATGTGCTCGCAAGGTCGCCCGAGAGGCGCCCAATGGCGGCAGAGCCGTAACGGCCATCCCGGGGAGGAACGAGAATGATCAAGTCGAAATTGAACCGCCGTCAGGCTCTGTTGGCCGGCGCGGTCGGGCTTGCGGCGCCGAGCCTGTTGCTGCGGCCTGCGCTGGCGGTGACGCCGGCGGAGATCAAGGCGAAGGGCAAGCTGGTCGTGGGCATCCAGGGCGACAATCCGCCCTGGGGCTTCGTCACCAGCGCCGGCAAGCAGGATGGGCTGGATGCCGATATCGCGGCGCTCTTCGGCAAGGAGCTCGGCGTCCCCGTCGAGTTCGTGCCGCTCGAGGTCAATAACCGCATCCCGGCCCTGACCACGGGGCGCGTCGATGTGCTGTTTGCGACGATGGCGATGCTGCCCGAACGGGCCAAGGTGGTGCAGTTCAGCAAGCCCTATGTCGCCAACACGATCGTGCTGATCGGGCCGAAATCGGCGGTGATCAAGACGAATGAGGACATGGCGAAGTTCACTATCGGCGTGGCCAAGGGCGCAGCCCAGGATACCCAGGTCACCAAGAACGCGCCGGCCAGCACGACGATCCGGCGCTATGACGGCGATGCCCCCAGCATCCAGGCGCTGGTCTCGGGCCAGGTCCAGGCGCTTGGCGGCAACATCTTCTACATCCAGCGTATCGAGCAGGCCCGGCCGGGCGAATTCGAGAACAAGCTCGAATTCCAGAACCTCTACAACGGCGCTTGCACCCGGCAGGGCGAGAAGGAGATCAACGCCGCCCTCAACGCCTTTATCGACAAGATCAGGGCGAATGGCGAGCTCCAGAAAGTCTACGACAAGTGGATGAAGGTTCCCGTCCACAAGTTCCCCGACAGCCTCGAAGGCATCTCCTTCTCCGCAAGCTGAGCGCGCTGCTCGCTCGCTCCTTCAGATTTTGCCTGCAGGCCGGCCGCGTTGACTCCGGCCTGCACGCGCCTTGCCGCGCATGCGCGACGAGGCGCCAAGGATATCGACATGAGCAATCGCATCTACGTCCTCAACGGCCCCAATCTCAATCTGCTCGGCCAGCGCGAACCCGCGATCTACGGAACGACCACGCTCGATGAGGTTCGACAGCGCTGTATCGAGAAAGCCGGGACGCTGGGTTTCGAGATCGACTTCCGCCAGACGAATTTCGAGGGCGAGCTGGTGGAGAGCGTGCATCAGGCCCGCATCGAGGCGTGCGGGATCATCATCAATCCGGCCGGCTACACCTTCACCTCAATCGCGTTGCTCGATGCCCTCAAGATGTTCGACGGTCCGAAGATCGAGCTGCACATTTCCAACGTGCATGCCCGAGAGAGCATCTACCACAATTCGCTGATCTCCCGGACGGCGACCGGCATCCTGATCGGCTTCGGCGCAGCCGGTTACGAACTGGCGATCCAGGCCATGGCCGGCCTGGTCGGGCCCAGCTGATCCCTGCGCGCCATGCGGTCAGCGGCAGAGCATGCGAAGCACGGTCTCGATCGCGCTGAGCCGTCGGCGCTCGCGGGCTTCCGGCGCCCCCATGTCGTGCCCGAAGACCTGCTGGATGCTGGCCCGGTTGGAGACATTGTAGAAACTCAGCGCGCTGATCGTCAGATGGATGTCGATCGGGTCGAGACCCTCCCGAAACACTCCCTCGCGCAGTCCGCGCTCATAGACCTCGCCGATCATGTCGATGACCGAGAGGTTGAGATCCGCGATCTTGGGAGAGCTCTGGAGATGCCGGGCATGGTGGATGTTCTCGACCATGACGAGGCGGACGAAATCCGGATTGTCGGCGTGATAGTCGAAGGTGAAACCCGTCAGCGACACGATCGCTTCGCGCGGGGGCAGGGCAGCCAGATCGAGGCTGCGCTCGAAATTGCGGATCCGGGCATAGGCCTCCTCGAGCACGGCCCGGTAGAGTCCCTCCTTGTCGCCGAAATAATAGTAGATCATCCGCTTGCTGGTGGAGGTCTTCGCCGCGATCTCGTCGACCCTCGCACCACTCAGCCCATTCTCGAYGAACTCGTCACGCGCGACCGCCAGGATATTGCGGCGAACGCCGTCGGGGTCCTGGGTCCAGCTCGCGGATTTTCGCGTGCCAGCCGGCCGCGCCGGCGAGGCCGGCATCTCATTCGTCTTGCGGCTTCCAAGCATGGACAGACCCCGGCGCCGACTGTGCGGCTGTAAATGAACCGTTCAGTTCAATTGACTTGACCAATTGAACCGTTTCGTACATTTAACATCGACAGGCGATCGCGCAAGCCGAACGATCGCTCATACTCAAGGCGCCCACCCAGAGGCGCTACCGCCAAAGACGGGAACCGGATCGACCCACTCAGAAGGTCGGCCGCTCAGGGAAGCGCCATGAACTACAAGCTTGATTTCACGCCTGTACTGGATGGGTTGCCGAGCCTTCTG
Source organism: Allobosea sp. 05T422_2 (assembly GCF_056396265.1). Taxonomy (NCBI): domain Bacteria; kingdom Pseudomonadati; phylum Pseudomonadota; class Alphaproteobacteria; order Hyphomicrobiales; family Alloboseaceae; genus Allobosea; species Allobosea sp. 05T422_2. The sequence continues at coordinate 5,152 of NZ_JBFTLD010000359.1, forward strand.
ACCGCCTGTCTGGGAACGCTGTTCCTGGCGCTCGGCGGCATGGTGCTGGCCATCGTCATCGGCATCGGCGGTGTTGTGCTGCGCGACTCGCGGATCAAACAGGTGCGCTGGCTGGTGATGGCTTTCGTCGAGCTGATCCGGAACACGCCCTTCCTGGTGCAGATCTATTTCATCTATTTCGCATTGCCGCTCCTGGGCGTGCGGCTCGACCCGACGCCGACGGCCATTATCGCGCTGGGCATCAATGGCGGCGCCTATGCCATCGAGATCATCCGTGGCGGCGTTCAGTCGATCAGCAATGGGCAGGTCGAAGCCGGTCTCGCGCTTGGCCTGCACAAGGCGCAGGTCTTCCGGCTGATCGTTCTGCGGCCGGCGCTGCGCGCGATCTTTCCCTCACTGACCAGCCAGTTCGTGCTGCTGACGCTGACGACCAGCGTCGCCTCCGCGATCTCTGCCTATGAGCTGACCTCAGTCGCACAACGGATCGAGTCGGACAGCTTCCGCAGCTTCGAGGTCTACGGGACGGTGACGCTGTTCTACCTCGTCATATCCTGGCTGATGATGCGCTTCTT
>NZ_JBFTLD010000360.1:0-5717 GCF_056396265.1 Allobosea sp. 05T422_2
TCCTTCACCAGCTATTCCGTGTCCTTCACGCTCGGATTCCCGATCGTGACGGGCGGCACCGTTCGTTACTGGATCTACTCGGCCAAGGGGGTGCGCGCCTCCGAGGTCGCTCGCCTGACGATTATCGCCGGCCTGACCTTCTGGCTCGGCCTCGGCGCGATCCTCAGCGCCTGCCTGTTCTATGCCACCGATTCTGTCGCGATGCTCGCGCGCACCTCGCCCTGGGTCGTGCAGGTCGTCGGTGGCGCCACGGGGCTCGCCATCCTCGGCTATCTCGTCTGGGTCGCGACCGAGGAACGCACTTTCCGGGTCCGCGGCTGGAATCTGCCGCTGCCKGGGCTCGGCATCACGCTAGGCCAGATGACACTTGGCGCCTGCGAGGTCTGCGCCGCCGCCGCCGTGCTCTTCGTACTGCTGCCCGGCGGCTATGGGCTGGAATATCCGGCTTTCCTGGCGGYCTATGTCTTCGCTTGCCTGATCGGCATCGCCGCCCATACGCCCGGCGGGTTGGGAGTCTTCGAGGCGACGATGCTCGTCGCGCTCAACCGACTGCCCTATGGTCATGTGCTTGGAGCCTTGCTGCTCTTCCGCATCATCTACTACCTGCTGCCCTTCATCCTGGCGCTGGTGATGCTGGCGCTGCACGAAATGATCCGCCGCATTAAGCGCCACGATATCTAGGGTGCCGCCCCTTCAGATCATCTGACCTGATCTCGTATCCGGTCAGATGATCCGACTGCTGTGATTGCCGCGTCTTTCTCGAAAGCCGACGCTTTAGCGGCTGCTGCGCGCTGCGTAGGCGACCTGGCGGCTGCTGCGCTTGTGCCCATACCAGGAGGCCTCGCGCGCGCCGACATCCGCATGGACGATGCCGTTCGAATAGGAACCGACGCCGCCGGTGCTCGCGAGGGCCTTGGCGGCAGCGACCGCGCTGCGTGTAGAGGCGGCTAGTGGCCTGAAGTCGATCGCCTTTCCGCTATAATGCTGCGAGTTCCGGGCATGGCGACCGCCGCAGGTCGAGGTGATCTTGATCGGGCCGATCTTGGCGACCAACTCGCTGATCATCGCCAGGGTTTCCGGTTTGAGGCAGCCCAACCCCTTCACTTGCGGTTGGAAGGAAACCTTGCCGGCGGGGACATTGGCTTGGGCGGTCGCAGGGAGGCATACTGCAACGCATGCAGCCAAGATAAAATGACGCATAAAAGACTCAACAAGACTAGGGAGAATGGAAGGCTCAAGCCACCAAATTCTTGGTCTGGCTGACCAGTTCCATGTCCGAATAGTGTCCGTAGAAGGCCAAAAGATGGCTGGCCATGCCGATGGTCATCGTTACATCGATTGAGCATCATTATCAGTAGCCTTTCCAAGTCCGATGTTGTCTCAATAAAACGATGATAATTGGCTGAAAATACATTCTTGATCTGAGCGAGAGCGGCCGGTCGCAATTCCGATCATGGTCGAGACAGCCTCGGCCTCCGCGGCGCCCGGCGCGTCGCCGATAGTGACCACCCAAGCGCGCTTCGTTCCTGCTGAGATCCTGGATGGCGTGGATTTCGCCCAGTGTCGCCGCGCGCTGTGGGGGGCCTCGCAAGTGCGGGGGGCATCTCGCCCGGAGCGATTGGCAGAGCGCGTGCCAGCCCCTATGAGGGCGCCAGCTTCCTCCTGATAGGCATGTTCACATGGTCGATGTCGTCGATCCCCACGCGCCGGCCACTGCAGCGCTGATCGAGGCGCTGGGTTCCGCCGTGGTGCTGCTCGATGCGCAAGGGGTGGCGCAGGCACTGAGCCCAGCGATGCGCGCGCTCATTCCGGCGCTCGAACGCGGCCAGTCGCTCACGCTCGTCCTGCGCGACCCCGACCTGATCGACGCGATCGAGCAGGTTTCGCGCCGTGGAGGGCGCCGGGTCATCGAGTTGGTCGAGCGCGTGCCGGTCGAGCGCACATTCCGCATCCACATCGCAGCTTTGACCGGCGGCGTCTGGCGTAATCCCGTGGTGCTGACCTTCGAGGATCTGAGTGAGCTGCGCGTCACGGAACGCATGCGCGTCGATTTCGTGGCGAATGCCAGCCACGAACTGCGCACGCCGCTCGCCTCCCTTCTCGGCTTCGTCGAGACCCTGCAGGGACCGGCGCGCAACGATACCGGCGCGCGCGACCGCTTTCTCGCCATCATGCGCGAACAGGGTCTGCGCATGGCGCGGTTGGTCKACGATCTGCTTTCGCTCTCGCGCATCGAGCTGCGCGCCCATCTCGCGCCGGACACGCCTGTCGATCTCTCCGCGATTTCGCGCGAGATCGTCGACTCGCTCACCCTGATGGCACGCGAGCGCAAGGTGGCGTTGAAGCTCGAGACGCCGACCCAGCCGGTCCAAGTCGCGGGGGACCGCGACGAGTTGCTGCGGCTGATGGAGAACCTCGTCGAGAACGCCATCAAATATGGCCGTGAGGGCGGCGTGGTTGCAATCAATGTGGTCGAGGGCGCGAGCGAAGCCAGCGTCAGCGTTCGTGACGACGGGCCAGGCATCCCGCCCGAGCATCTGCCCCGCCTCACCGAACGCTTCTATCGTGTCGACACGGCCGCGAGCCGCGAGGCCGGCGGCACGGGCCTTGGTCTCGCCATCGTCAAGCACATCGTGTTACGCCATCGCGGCCGTCTCACCATCGAGAGCGAGTACGGCAAGGGCGCCCTCTTCAAGGCGATCCTGCCGCGCCTCGGCGCGATGATGCGGAGCCCGTCCTGACCAATGTGACGGCGAACGTGACGGTCTGTCATCTGTCTGTCACATGGAAGGTGTTCTAGCGGGGCTGCTAAAGACTGCGACCCAGACGAGGACTCCTCTAATGCGCAAAATTCTCATTCTCGCGGCTGCGACGATCGGCTTGGCCGGCGTTGCCCAGGCCGCCGACATTACCGGCGCGGGCGCGACCTTCCCTTTCCCGATCTACTCGAAATGGGCTGAAGCTTATAAGAAGGAGACCAATATCGGTCTCAACTATCAGTCGATCGGCTCAGGCGGCGGTATCCGGCAGATCAAGGCCAAGACGGTTGCGTTCGGCGCGACCGATGCCCCGCTCAAGGGCGAGGACCTGACCAAGGACGGCCTGATCCAGTTCCCGACCGTCATGGGTGGCGTCGTTCCGGCCGTCAACATTGCCGGCGTCGAGCCGGGCAAGCTGAAGCTCACCGGCGCGATCATCGCCGACATCTATCAGGGCACCATCAAGAAGTGGAACGATCCCAAGATCGTCGCCATCAATGCCGGCCTGACCCTGCCTGACGCCAACATCAACCCGGTCTATCGTTCGGACGGCTCGGGCACGACCTTCGTCTTCACCGACTATCTCTCGCGCGTTTCGCCGGACTGGAAGTCGAAGATCGGCACCAACACGGCCGTGCAGTGGCCGGTCGGCATCGGCGGCAAGGGCAATGAGGGCGTCTCGGCCTCCGTCAAGCAGGTCGCGAACTCGATCGGCTATGTCGAGTACGCCTATGCCAAGCAGAACAAACTGGCCCATGCGCTGGTCGAGAACGCCGACGGCCAGTTCCCGGCTCCGGACGACAAGTCCTTCCAGGCCGCTGCCGCCAATGCGAACTGGAACGAGGCTCCCGGCTTCGGCATCTCGTTGAACAACCAGAAGGGCGCCCAGGCCTGGCCGATCACCTCCGCCACCTTCCTGCTCGTCCATGCCAAGCCGGAGAAGCCCGAAGAGGTGCAGTCCGCGCTGAAATTCGTCGACTGGGCCTTCAAGAACGGCGACAAGCTCGCGCTCGATCTCGACTACGTGCCGCTCCCGGCCAACGTCAAGGATCAGGTCCGCGCCGCCTGGAAGGGCGCCACCGACCCGGCTGGCAAGCCGATCTTCTGATCCATGCTATGACGCGAGGCGGGTTGTTCCCGCCTCGCGTTCGACTTTGTGAGACCCGTTTCCTCGTGCTTCTTATGCGACCGGAGTAACCACGGATGGCTGCCGTGACAGACCAGATGGCCGCGCCCGGCGCGCCCGCCATTCGCCGCACTCCAAAGGGCACCTTCGACATTGTCTTCCGCAATGCCAGCCGGGCCGCCGCGCTCTTCGTGCTGGTGCTGCTCGCGGGCATCATCGCCTCGATGATCATCGGCGGCTGGCCCGCCTTCCGCGAATTCGGCCTTGGTTTCATCACGTCCAGCGTCTGGGACACCCAGAACGAGCAGTATGGCGCCTGGCCTGCCATCGTAGGCACCTTGTCGACCGCGCTGATCGCGCTGGTCCTTGGCGTGCCGCTCTCGCTCGGCATCGCCGTCTACCTCACCCAGCTCGCGCCGCCCTGGTTCAAGCGCCCGGTCTCGACGACGATCGAGCTGCTCGCCGCCGTGCCCTCGATCATTTACGGCATGTGGGGTCTCTTCGTTTTCGTGCCGCTCTTCGCGGCCTATGTGCAGATCCCGGTCTCGAACATCGTCGAAGGCATTCCGCTGGTCGGCACCGTGCTGTATTCGCGCTCGCCCTCGGGGCTCGGCATCCTGACGGCCGGCATCATCCTCGCCTTCATGATCATCCCCTTCATCGCCTCGATCACCCGCGACATGCTGGAGCAGATCCCGTCCGTGCTGCGTGAGAGCGCCTATGGCATCGGCGCCACGACCTGGGAGGTCGTGCGCCATGTGCTGGTGCCGCAGGCCGGCGTCTCGATCATCGGCGCGATCATGCTCGGTCTTGGCCGCGCGCTTGGCGAGACCATGGCGGTGACCTTCGTCGTCGGCAATGCCAACCGGCTTTCGGCCTCGATCATGGACCCCGGCTCGACCATTGCCTCGCGCATCGCCAACGAATTCAACGAGGCGATGGGCCTGCAGCTCAACGCGCTGATCGCGCTCGGCTGCATCCTCTTCTTCGTCACCTTCGTCGTCCTCGTGATCGCGCGTATCCTTGTCGCGCGCGTCAAGTCCTTCTGAGCGGAGCCTGGCCATGAACAGCGCCGTCACCCCGCCCGCAACGACGCCTCATCAGGTCTGGGGCCGCGTCCGCCCCGCGCGCCGCACCGCGGATCGGGCGATGAAGATCATCGCCACCAGCTTCACCCTTCTCGCCATCTTCGTGCTGTTCTGGATTCTCGGCATGCTGCTCGTGAAGGGGATCGGCGGGCTCTCCGTCGCGACCTTCACCCAGGTGACGCCCGGTCCCGGCAGCGAGGGGGGCGGCCTTGCCAACGCCATTGTCGGCTCGATCGTGCTGACCTTCCTCGGCATCGCCGTGGCGACGCCGGTGGGCGTGCTCGCCGGCACCTACCTTGCCGAATACGGCAAGGGCTCCAAGCTCGCGGACCTGATCCGTTTCATCAACGACATCCTGCTCTCGGCGCCGTCGATCCTGATCGGCCTCTTCGTCTACGTCATCCTGGTCGAGCCATTCCGCGGCTATTCCGGCTGGGCCGGCGGCGTGGCGCTGGGCATCATCGCGATCCCGGTGATCGTGCGCACCACCGAGGACATGCTGCGCCTCGTGCCGAGCTCGTTGCGTGAAGCCGGTGCTGCGCTCGGCGCCCMGCCTTCGGTCGTCATCACCAGCGTGACCTGGCGGGCGGCGAAATCCGGCATGGTCACCGGTATCCTGCTGGCCCTGGCGCGCATCGCCGGCGAGACGGCGCCGCTGATCTTCACTGCGCTGAACAACAATTTCTGGTTCTCGCCCAGCCTCGTCGGCGGCGTCTCCAACCTGCCGGTGACGATCTACCAGTT
>NZ_JBFTLD010000361.1:0-5691 GCF_056396265.1 Allobosea sp. 05T422_2
CGGCTCAACGTCTTGCAGATGACGTGGGGTGGGGCGTCAGGTCACGATATCAGGGGTTCGCCAGGCCAGGTGCTGGCCGTTGTCGACGGCGATCATTTGCCCGGTGACCGATCGGGCGCGGGCGAGATAGAGCACCGCCCCGGCGATATCCGCCGCGTCGACCTTCCTTTGCAGCAGCGATCCCGCGGCCTCGCGCGCGAGCAAGGCCTCGCCGTCCTGCGGATTCGGAAAGGTCGGCCCTGGCCCGACGGCGTTCACGCGAATCCGCGGCGCAAGCGCCTGCGCCATCGTGGTCGTTGCCGTGAGAAGCGCCGATTTGGTCAAGGTATAGGAGTAATACTCCGGGGTCGGCTTCCAGACCCGCTGATCGATAATGTTGACGATGCAGCCTTCTCGATCCGCGGGAAGATGATTGGCCATCGCGCCGGAGAGCACAGAGGGCGCGCGCAGATTGGTCGAGAACTGCCGGTTCCAGGTCGGCACGTCGATCGTGCGGATGTCATCGACCAGAAAGCTGGAGGCGCTGTTGACCAGCAGGGTCACCGGCCCAAGCGCTGCTTCGGCGGCCGGAATGATGGTGTCGACCGACGCGGGATCGGCCAGGTCGGCAGCGACGGTGATTGCCTTGCCGCCCCGACCGCGCACGTCCGCTGCGAGCGCTTCGGCCTCGATGTGCGATGTGCGGTAGTGGATCGCAACCGCGTAGCCCGCATCCGCAAGGTGCTCGACGATGGCGCGTCCAATCCGGCGTGCTCCACCGGTGACGAGCGCAACCTCAGCCATTGCGTGCATCTTTATCGGAGTGACGCTTGAGGCGCCGTTCCCAATGTTTGGCTGCGCGCAAATAGCGGTAGAAGGCGTAGTTCATCGCGGTCATGAAGCCATAGACGCCGCGCAGGGCGTGACGCCGGCCAATATAGGCCTTGACGAAATTGGCCGGGAACTCGGCGACCAGCCGGAAGACCGAAAGGGTCTCGCCGCGCTTGTCGAGATCGTCGGCCTGTGCGTCGCTGTAGTTATTCAATTTCGCCATCTGCTCGCCGAGAGAACGCACGGAGTAATGATGAACCGTGCCCTTCAGCCTGCCGATGCGGGCATCCGAAGAGAGATCGACACGGTCGTGAACCGGCGAAGGCGAGTAGCGTCCCTTGTCCTTTCGGTAGAGCCGAACCGGCGACAAGGCGTAGGTGAAACGATGCGGCGCGCGCTCGCCAGGGAATATCTCGGCGATGCGCGTCCTGTAGGCATCCGCAGGCGGATCGCCATGAGCGAAGAGCGCTGCAATCTCGACGGCCATCTCCCTGGGCACGACTTCGTCGGCATCCAGATTGAGGAGCCAGTTATAGCGGCACTGGTCTTCCCCGAAGCGCTTTTGCTGCCCGTAACCCGGCCACGCATTGAAGATCACGCGGGCACCGCATTGCTCGGCGATTGTCTGCGTACCATCGGTCGAGCCTGAATCGATCACGACGATGTCATCGCTCAGCTCTCGCACGGCGTCGATGGTACGGCCGATTCTGTCGGCTTCATCCCGAGCAATAATGAATATAGAAAGCGGCGGCACCGGCCTGGTCCATTCCGTGGATTGTGCTGCAAGGCTTAAGCACGCGAGCCCGGAACGAGCAAGCGAAGGACCGTGACAGATTGTGGCCGCATTTTGTTTGGAACCTTAGGATATGTCGCGCGTTCCCTGCTTGCTTCCACTATATGGTCAACGCGTTGTTAGTATTCGGTTTACCATTCACAGTGGCTTAATAATAATTAACGCGTGTTGAACAATTGGTCTTAGTCATCCCCATTCGTGCCGCATTTCTGCCGCGGTCTGCAATGTACCTGTGCTTTAGCCGCAACAGACATCGACGCAKGCGCGGGCTATAAGGGCGTCATCGACATCACCGCCGGGCCACGCCGGCACCAGCGACGACTAAAGGAGTCTAAAATGAAGAAGTACCTGCTTACGAGCGTCGCGGCCCTCGGCCTCGTCGTTGCCGGCGCCGCCTCTGCTGCCGACCTGCCGTCCCGCAAGGGCCCGGTTGCCGCCCCGATCTATCTGCCGCCAGTGTTCACCTGGACCGGCTTCTACGTCGGCGTCAACGCTGGCTATGCTTGGGGCCAGATCGACTCGACCACGGGCGCTTTCACCAACAACCTCGGCAACTTCAGCGATCCCGATGGCTTCACCGGTGGTGGCCAGATCGGCTACAACTATCAGATCGGCCAGTGGGTCCTCGGCGCTGAAGCCGATTTCCAGGGCGCTGACCTGAAGTCGACTTCCGTCAACCTGGCTAACAGCCTCCGCGCCTCGACCGAGGTCAACTGGTTCGGCACCGTTCGTGGCCGCGTCGGTTACTCCTTCGACCGGTTCCTGCCGTATGTCACCGGCGGTTTCGCTTACGGCAGCGTGAAGAACAAGGTCTCCAACGGCGTGTTCGCTGGCAGCAACGACAACACCCAGTACGGCTGGACCGTCGGTGCTGGTCTTGAGTACGCCTTCACCAACAACCTGACGGCGAAGCTCGAGTATCTCTACGTCGACCTCGACAAGGAGTCGTTCAACGTTCCCGGCGGCACCTTCACCTCGAACGTCGAGACCAAGTTCTCGGTCGTCCGCGCTGGCCTGAACTACAAGTTCTAGTCCGATCCCCTCACGGGGCTCAGAATGAACCCGGTGGCTTCGGCCACCGGGTTTTTTGTTGTGCGAGACAAGATCACCGGACCGGATATCGTATCCAGTCCGATGATCTAACCCTTTGTCTTTGCATCGGCTTTCCCGAAAACCGCAATCCCCTTTTCGGGCCGATGCTTTAGCTCGGAGCCGGTCAGCCCTTGAATCGGGTGGTTTCGAAGGAGGGCACCTTCGCCGCGAAATCGTCGAGCCAGGCGACCAGCTTGGGGTGAGCTGCCCGCCACGTTCCGTCGAAGCGCAGATCGAGATAGCCCAGCGCGCAGGCGAGTGCGATTTCACCGATGCGGGGTTTGCCAGACCAGGCTGGCGGCGCTGCCTCGATCGCGGCAAGTCCCCGCGTGACCTTTCCAGCCTGATTCTCGACCCAGGCGGCATTGCGCATCTCGGGCGTCCTGAACCGGCCTTCATAGACCTGAAGCAGGGCCGCATCACAGATGCCGTCTGCCAGCGCTTGCAGGCGCAACTGCGCAAAGCGCGCTTCGCCTGACGGAATCAGGCCGCCACCGGCGAGATGGTCGAGATACTCGGCGATGACGCGGGAATCGAACAGTGCCGAGCCGTCCTCGAGCACCAGCGCCGGAATCTTGCCGAGCGGGTTCTGGGCGCGCAACGTGTCCTTGGGATCGGTGGTATCCGCCGCGACGATCTCGATGCGGCCCAGGAGATCGAGCTCATGGGCGGCAATTTTGACCTTGCGGCCGAAGGGGGAGGCTGGGGAGGTGCGCAAGGTCAGCATCGGTCATATTCCGGTCAGTTCTGGAGATGTCAGCCGTCCGGGCGGATCGGCTCGCAACGGTAGCGCGGCCGCGGGCCTTGCGCGAGGCGTTCGCACAATGCCGGCAACAGGAGGAGAGCTTCCTCCGCCAGTTTCCAGGGCGGATTGACCACAAGCAGACCGGTGGCCCCGAGACCTCCCGCGGCTTCGGGGCGGTCGACATCGATCTCGAGCCTGAGCAGGCGACCGATGCCGGCATCCTCGATCGCATTCACGAGGCCGTCGGCGGCCCGGCGCTCCTTGACCGGATACCAGAGCGCGTAAATGCCGGTCGGCCATTTGCGGTGCGCGGCAATGAACTCGGCCGCCATCGTCGCGAACTCGTCCTTCTCCTCGAAGGGCGGGTCGATCAACACGAGTCCGCGTCGTTCCTTCGGCGGGACATTGGCGCGCAGCGCCGTCCAGCCGTCGATCGCCAGCGCCTTGCAGCGCGAATCGCGACCGAGCGTCGCGGCGAGCTTTTTGCAAGTGGTTGGATGCAGTTCGGCGGCGATAAGCCGGTCCTCCGCCCGCATGGCGTGTCGGCAGAGCCAGGGCGAGCCGGGATAGCTGCCGGCGCCATGGCTTTCCCGTGCGACCGCGACAGCTTCGCGCCATGGTGCCAGCAACGCCTCCACGCTGGAGGCGAGCGGCGACTGGTCGAGCCGAGCCACGCCGTCCTTCCATTCATGCGTGCGCAGCGCTTCCTCGGAGCCGAGATCGTAACGGCCGGCACCGGCATGGGTGTCGATGACGCGATAGGGCGTATCCTTGGCGCCGAGATGAGTCAGGATGCGCATCAGCACGACATGCTTGAGGATGTCGGCGAAATTTCCGGCGTGGAAGCTGTGATGATAATTCATGAAGCGGTCTTAGCCGCCTCGCAGCGCTCTGTCAGCGTTGAGCTTTCACGGTGATGTCGCGCGTGCGGCAGCCGGAACGGTCGACCTCCTGGCAGGTGCGGAAATTGCGCAGGTCCTTGCTGAAGCAGATCCTGACTTCCTGCAGCACACCGCGTTTGCAGGCGATCGACATCATGTCGCTGCGCAAGCCTGGATTCGCCGCAGCGAAGGCGCGCTCGAGATCGATCGCGGTCCAGCTCTGATCGCGATCCGCCTTCTGCAGCGCCGGAGGAATCGCGACCTTCTGGCGGGCGCGCCGGACATCCGAAAAATAGTCGTTCGGGCTCGAGCCCGAACAGGTGCCGTGCTTGCGCCATTCATAGCGGGCGAGCCCCTCGGACGGGAACAGGCCGTCGGCCTGGTCGAGGGCGATGCGAGAAGGCGTGCGGCCGGCCGGTCCGCAATCAGTGGGGTAGCCGCGCTCGTTCTGCGGCCAGAGGCCATGCACGACGAAGCCGAGATTGGCGCCGCTCTCGCATTGCTCGCGGGCGCGCCCGCGTCCGCCGTCCAGTTCGCAGAAGCCCGGCGACCATGACAGGGCGAGAACGTAGAAGTCGAAATCACCGGGAACGCCGCCGCGGCCATATTGCCCCTGCGCTTGCGCGTCTGGGGCCATAAGGCCAAGCAGCGTCAGCATCGACAACCAGGCGCGCGGCAGTCTCACAGCCGGAGGTTACTTTTCGGGGCCGGGCCGGGCCATCTGGCAATTGGGCGCGTAGGAAAGACCTCGATCGAGGCCGTTGACGCACCAGTTGACGTTCCAGGTCAAGCCGAACAGGCCGAGATTCTCGCGCACGGAGTAGTCGATGCGGTGCAGCGAGCCGTCATTCAACGCGATCCGCCCCGTGCAGAAGCGGCGCGGGATGAAATCGTCGCCCCAGGGTCGGAAGCCGATGGGTCGGATGCGATCATAGGCGACCGCCTGCAGCGGCCCCCAGAATTTGGCCTCTCGCGAATTGAACCAGCTTGTGATCTCGCTGAGGACGGCGGGATCCTCGCAGGCCGGCAGGTTGCCATACATCGGAATGATGCGTGCCTCGGCCCGATCCGCCGGGTCGACATAGCGGCGGCTCGTGGCCTCGACGCTGATGGTCGCAGCAAGGCAAGTCGCTGCGACGAGGGTGGTTTTCAGCAGGGCGCGGCGCATAGGGGCAAGCCTCGTGCAGGCTGGGTGAATCTGATGCCGCACGATGACGTTCGGACGGGGGAGGGTCAAGGTGATTGGCGCCAGTGGAGGGCAACCGGACCGAGACTGTGTCATTTTCGATCCGGCTGCGTAGAGCGCGTTGCTGCTCAGAAGGAGGCCTCCAGCATCGCGACATAATCGGCGGCAGCCGCCGCGCGCGGGT
>NZ_JBFTLD010000362.1:0-5659 GCF_056396265.1 Allobosea sp. 05T422_2
ACCGCCTCTGTCGTCGTGGCGCTCCCATGGTGAACCTGGCCCATAGCGCCTCCTTCCACTCACGCGAAAAGACTGCACCATCAAAGCCCGGGATCAAACACCTAGGCCGTGCGGCTCCTAAGGATGGAGAGCCACCACGCAGAGAAAACGAACTGGTCTCTCGACAGTTTCACCACGACCGGGTTTGTTCGCCCAATACCAGAACCATGAAAAGAAGTGCGGGCCGCGGATGGGGCCACCGGAGCACAGGAGTGGGCTCCCTAGACCTTAAGCACCCTTTCCACTGGCCTTCTTCAACGTTCTCGCCGGCGCCGCTGGCAACACAGTTATGGTCACCTTCTTCGAAATKAGCATCGGTTTGAATGGCCGGTGGTCGGGGTCGCCGAGCACCAATTGCAGGGTATGTTTGCCAGGCGGCAACTCAAGCCTCGCCTCAGTCTGCCCTGCACCGAAGTGAAGATGCTTGTTGTCTGACGGAAGCGGCTCGTCCGGAACAATCTCATCGGTGACATCGACCAGAAGGTGGTGATGTCCGGCATTCGGAGCGGAGCTGCCGGCCTGCGTCACGCCCATATTTCGTAGGCCGAACCGCACCCAGAATTCGCCGCGGATCTGCGCTCCGTCCCAAGGATAGATGATGTACAGGCGCGCATCCGGAGATGGCGCCCGTTGCGGTGTGGAGGGCGTTGGGCCCGGCGCTGTCTGCGCCAAGGTTTCGAGCGGGAAAAGGCTGACTACAGCAAAGGCGAGAAAGATGCCGCTGGCGGATCGGCCCATGGAACCCTCCTGTCAGAGCGAGCGAGCTATCCTGAATCCGTGTGCAGGGTAACGGACGCCCGTATCGTAATGGGTCCGGCTCGCTGGCCTCACCGAGACAGCGTTGCTTCGCCAGGAGCCGCCTCTCAAGACATTCTCGCGGCAATTCTCAACCGTCCGAGGGGAGCCCTCCAACGGCGCATCCCGGTAGTTGGGCAGCCAGCAATCGGCCACCCACTGCGCGACGCCGCCTCCGAAATCGGCACCCCCGAATGCATTGCGCGCGAAACTGCCGACCGGCATCGGAACCTTCGGATCTTGAGGCCCGCCGCAGTCCCTGCAATTGGCGTTACCGGGTTCGAGCTCTCGACCCCACCAAAAGCGGGTCGAGGTGCCCGCCCTTGCGGCGTATTCCCACTCCGCTTCGCTCGGCAAACGGTATGGCTTACCGGTCAATTGCGCGAGCCAGTCCACATATTGCTTGGCATCGAGCCAGCTCAGATTGCGGGCTGGCGTTGTGTCGCTTCCGTCGAGCGAGAAGTTGCAGCCCTTTGCGGCCGCGCATCGGTTCCACTCGGCGACGGAGATGGGCGACAGACCGATTGCAAACGGCGAGATGGTCACGGTCCGGATCGGTTGTTCCGAGGGGTCTTCGTCGCTACCCATCCGAAAAGCCCCGCCGGGTATGCGGATCATTTCGGGGCAGGTTTCGCAGTCCCGGAAGCCGGAAGCGGTTTGGATCATCCGTGCAGCAGGAAGGTTCGGAGTCAAAATCGCGACCTGCGGATCTGAAGCTGGGGCGCCAGGCGTGGGATCCGCCAATGGGGCCAAAGGTCTGGCCGCATCAGCATTGTTGCTTGCCGGCGTCTCAACCCGTGGGGCACGGGTAGGTTGGTTTGTCACGGTGACGAGGGGGACGGGCACCCATTGCGGGCGCTGTTCGACTGACACCAGACTTGGCTTTCCGCCGACCAAGTAGCCGGCGGAGTAGAGGCCTGCGGCAAGCAGCGCAAATGCTGCCGCGATCCCCGCAGGTATCAAAAATAGGCGTCTTTTTTTCGTCGCGCGAGTGAAGGAAGCTGGATCGGGAAGCACACGATAGATGCGAACAGGATCGGTGATGTTCTTCAGCTTCTCGTCGCCAAGCGACTGATATCCGCAGACCAGCTTATTCTTGATCTGTTCGTAGACTCCGCCGGAGATATAGACGCCGCCGGGGGTCGCTAGAGCCTCCAGGCGCGCGGCGATGTTGACGCCATCGCCGAAGACATCGTCCGGCTCAACGATAACGTCGCCTAGGTTCACCCCTATCCGGTATTGAAGCCTGTGTTCACGCGGAAGATCGGTGTTCCTTGCCGTCACGGACTGCTGAATGACAATCGCGCATCTCACGGCTTCGAGCGGACTGTCGAACATAGCGAGGAAGCCATCGCCGGTGTTCTTTATGAGCCTCCCGTAGTGCTCTTCAAGTGTGGGATCGACGATCTCGCGGCGAACCTGCTTCAGCCGGCGAACCGTTCCTTCCTCGTCGTGACCCATCATCTGGCTGTAACCAACGATGTCCGCCGCGAGGATAGCCGCAAGCCTGCGATGAGGGTGCGGATGAGCTGGAAACTCTTCGCGCATCACGACCACCACTGTGGATCACACAGCCCCGCCTTATCCATATCAGGTAGCCCATCCAGCGTCGCGAACTTTCCGCTGATCGACGAGCGCTGGGCGTCGCCCTGGCGCTCCGGCAGCGGGCCACGCTCGGCCCGACCTTCACCCGGATGATCCGCGAGGGGGCCGGAACGCAGCGGACCGGCGGACCGCTAAAGAAAACGCGCGGGAGGCTTTCGAGGAGAGTCGGTATGAAGGAACTCTACCGGGTAGAATGCCGTGATGGGTGAGGGCGGTTGCTCATCGTCATCGTCAGGCGAAAGCTTCCACTCCTAACCCGCCTATTCAAAAGCGATGGCGCTGAGCGGGGCCTCATATCATACGGCTTGGCCGATGGACGGGACGTGCGTCTCGTTGACGATCACATCTTTGAAATCACTGAAGATGGAACGACACTGACCCGCGAGACGTGACGGCCAAGAGCGTTTCCGAGCTTTCGCGCCCAGTCGGCGGTGGCCGTCACCCCTTGTTATCCGCTGCGTCAGCACCTCGAAACCCGATTGGCTCCGGCGGGCCCTTGGTCGTGTCCCGCAAGGTCTGGCGTTCGGCTTCTGAATTCAGTTCAGCTCCGACCAGTACGATCGTCGCTGACAGCCACATCCACATCAGCAGCGCGACAACTGCGCCGAGCGTGMCATAGGTCTTGTTGTAATCCTCGAAAGTCGCGACGTACCAGGAGAACGCGAGCGAGCCGACCAGCCAGCTCACGCTGGCCAGAATGGCACCGGGACTGACCCATTTCCACTGTGCGTTGTCGCGGCTGGGTCCAAACCGATAGAGAGCGGAAAGCCCGAGCATCAGGACGAGGATCACGGCCGGCCAGCGCCCGAGCCAGAGAATCCATTCTGCTGCCGGACCCAGGTACAGGAATTCCAGCAACACGGGCACGGCGGCGATGGCGCCGAGTGCCAGCAAGGCGAAGAGGAGGATTGCAAGTGTGAAGCCGAGCGTGGTCAGGTTTAGTCGGAGGAAGCTGCGCTTCTCCTCCTCGCCGTAGGCGACGTTCAACGCATCGAAGAGCGCCTTCACACCAGCATTCGCGCTCCATGCCGACAGACCGAGGCTGATCAGGAACGCTATTCCGAGCTTCGTTTCATCGCCTGTGGCGATCCGGGTGATCTGATCGCGAACGACCTCGAGGGCGCCGGATGGCAACAAGCCTTCCGCCATTGCCAATTCGCCCGCGACAGTGGCCGGATCGGCAATGATCCCGTACAGCGAAACGAAGGCGGTGATGGCCGGAAACAGCGCAAGCAGCCCATAGAAGGTGACACCGGCGGCCACGGCCAGCACCCGGTCCTTCCCGACCTCGGCATAGGTCCGTCGGAGGATCGCTGCCCAGCCCCCAGGGGGAATCTCGGTCGGTGCCTTCGCATCTTCCCCTTTGCGAAATCCCGTGTGTCCGCCACCCTTTGCGGGCCCCTTGGCGCCCCCCTTGGCGCGCCCCTCGAACTGCCTGGCGATGATCGATCCCCCAACTCCGATCAGGGCCGCCAATGACAATTGGGCAAGCAGACGTTKAGCGCGCAATTCGGTCACTCCCAAAGCGAGGGAACTTCGGGCACTCAAAAAAGTTGCCCAACGCCGCGACGGTTGAGGACGATGCCAGAAAAGGTCGGAATGAGGCGCACGGACCGGCATCACAAAGCAAGGCTTGGCGTGGTTCGGAAGAAGCGTCGCTCCACCGCCTGGGATCGCAGGGCTCCGATGGCCAACACGCCAACACGGCGGCGGAAAGGCCCGCCGGTCGTGGCGGGCCTCTCCGTGGCTAAGTGATTATTCGATGATCTGAACGATCTTGCGGGTCTTCGGCTCGACCAGCACCGTCTGATCGTTCACGACGGTGTAGCGATACTGGGTTTTTCCGTATCGAGCCGGAACCTCTCGATAGGTGACGGTTTCGGGAAGAGTAGCGCCGACCACGACCTTCTCGCGGTAAGTCACCGAAGGCACCTTCTGCTCCTTCACATAGGTGCGGAACTCGGTGCGCTGGTCGGCCGCAATGCCACCGACGATCGCGCCAGCCGCGGCGCCACCGACTGCTCCTACCGCGGCTCCCGCTGGCCCCCCGACAATCGCACCGCCGACAGCTCCGGTTCCTGCGCCGGCGGCGGCCCCACCTGCTGCTCCGGAGCTGGACTGCGCAAACACGGTCGCAGGCATGGCTGCCAGTGCAGCAACAAGAACAATCTTCTTGATCATAGTGGATCTCCTGTTAGCCCCCGCCAGCGAGGAAACGACATGCTAAGTTGTTGGTTCCATGAATAATTATTCATGGTCGGCATTTTCGGGCTGGCCCCTGGGATGATGCGGGAGGTGGCGATCGGTGTGTTCTTCTGCCCGCGTGATCATCAAAGGGGGCGATGGGAGATTGCGAACCGTCTCCCGAATTCCGCGGAATGCATCCGCAGCTACACTCTAGGCGGCGCAATGGGTGAATCAGCGCCGCCGCCCGTTCTTCACAGCATAGCGAGACGCGAAGGAGCGGGAACCGTCGTGGCGCAATGGGATTTTGATTGGCGGCAGGGCTGGTGGTCGATGAGAAAGGCACTCCATCATCTCGTCCGTCTGAACGCGTAGTAGAACTTTCCCGCTACGAACCCGGCAAGCCGGGATAGGTCATCGAGACTATCGTCGCTTGGAAAGACGGCATTGTTCCTGTCTACGTCCTTCCATCTTGGGAGGATCGAGGGTTCGATGAACTTTCGGGTCCCTTCGAAACCAAAGAGGAAGCTGAGGACGCTTTGGCGCGAGCATCGTTGTGAGCCCGGCCGAGAGACGGAAATCGAGCCGATCACGGGGCGCGCTCTATCTCCACCGACGCCTGCACGGCTGAGCTTGAAGGCGATGCGGACCGAGCTCGCTATTCCCAAAAGGAAGAGGGCTGGCGGGCGGCAGATCGATCCAGCAATAGCCGCAAAATCAGTKGGTCCGGTTCCGGTTATGAATCCACGAGTTTGGAGGGATTTATATGAGTTCCGCCCGCTTGCAGATCATCTGGCGCCGCATCCCGCCAGCGTACTTGGCTGTAGAGCCTCGGCCAGGCCCGTGCCTTCAGGCGTCCTCCTTGTCCGGGCCGGTAGGCGTCTGGTGTCCGCGCTCCTCTGGCTGCCGTCTGCACACGCCTCGCGTATGAGTCTCGATCGCGGCGAGCGCTGCGTCTAACGAGCAATACGGCCCCGGCGAGAGTGTTGCCATAGCACCCAGAGCTCGGCCCGACGGGACGCGGAAGCTTCCGGAC
>NZ_JBFTLD010000363.1:0-5635 GCF_056396265.1 Allobosea sp. 05T422_2
CAGAGCCCTCAGGCTCTCTTGACTATGCTGTATCGCTCGACGAACCGCCTCTGTCGTCGTGGCGCTCCCATGGTGAACCTGGCCCATAGCGCCTCCTTCCACTCACGCGAAAAGACTGCACCATCAAAGCCCGGGATCAAACAGCTAGGGCGGATCGACATTCAGGATTCACAACTGGCGCGATGTCTGATTCATGGGGTTCCGTGTTGAGACGCGGAGCCAATGATGGGGATCAAGMGCTACGAGCTGAATGAGGCGCAATGGCTGCGGATTGCGCCCTTGCTGCCCGGCAAGTCGAGCGATCCAGGTCGGACGGGCTCGGATAACCGCCTGTTTGTGAACGGTTGTCTGTGGGTTCTGCGCTCTGGTGCCCACTGGTGTGACCTGCCCGAGCRCTATGGCAAGTGGAAGACGGTGCATCGGCGTTTCAGTCGCTGGTGCCATACCGGGGTGTGGGAGKCGGTGTTCAACGCGCTGACCGCCGACCGTGATAACCAATATCTGATGCTCGACAGCACCATCGTGCGCGCCCATCAGCAAGCGGCGGCGGGAAAAGGGGGGCCAAGGACCAGGCGCTGGGGCGTTCCAGAGGGGGACTGACCACCAAGGTCCACATGCTCGCCGACAGGCTCGGTCGGCCCTTGCGGTTGCGCATCACGCCCGGCCAGGCCAGCGACATCACAGCCGCTCCCGATCTCCTCGCAGGTCAGGAAGCCGATGCGGCGCTCGCCGACAAAGCCTATGACAGCAACGATTTGCGCAACCAGATTGCCGCAATGAAGGCACAGGCGGTGATCCCGTCCAAGCGCAACCGCAAGGTCTTCATCCCTCACGACGGCGAGATCTACAAACACCGCAACCGGATCGAGCGATGCTTCAATCGCCTCAAGCACTTCCGCCGCTTCGCCACACGCTACGACCGCAGAACCATCCACTTCACAGGCTTCGTCCACCTCGCCGCAGCAATGATATGGCTACGCTGAATGTCGATCCGCTCTAGAACTCGTAGGAGATCTTCAATTTGGCCTGGTGACGGGCGAAGTTGTCGAGATCGAGCCGCCGGCCTGGCGTGGCTTCCGACTTCCCGGCAATCTGGGCGGAGTAGGCCGCGGAGATCGACACGGTCTCGCTGAGCTTGGCGTAGAGGGTCGGGCCGACGAAGACGGCGTGTCCTTCGAAGCTGTTCAACCCGAGCCCGGCATAGGAGCGCAAATAGCGAACCTMGCCGCCGATAAAGACATTGGGGTTGATCTGGATCGCGAGTGCTCCCGAGAGCCCGAGGAGAGAGGACCGCTCCGCTGACTTGCGCCGCGCGGACGCGACGCATGTCTCCAGGGCGTCGTCCTCGGCATAGGGCTGGCACGGCCCGGATAACACGCCTTCCAAGGGCTCGGCTTCGCCATTGAACAGGTTTACGCCGCGCGGGCGGAATTTCTCCAGTTCGTAGATCAGGTTGAGTCCACCGAACAACCTCCTGGGAACAAGTTCGGCATCAAGCGCGATCCGCCCCTCCAGCCCCACGCCCCGGCCACGCCCGCCAGCCTCCGCGTCGCGAAAGCTCGCGCCCGGCTCGACGATAAAGGTCAGGCCGACGGGCGAGGCGTCTCCCCGCTTGATAGCCTGCCATTTCAACTCGGCGGCAAAGCCACCGAAGCCGCCGCCGTGGCGATTGTCCAGTCCCGGTACGTCGCGGATCGAGACGCGGTTGCCGACCGCCCCCAACTCGATGCTGAGCCCGTCGACCGGGGCGAACGCAAAGCTGCCACCCAGGCCTCCCGTCCGATACCGGCCGAGGCGCTTGCCGAATGCACCCTCGCCGGCGCCGGAGATTTCGAACTTGCCCTTTTCGAGGATGCTGGTGCCCTCCGTAAAGCCGAACATGTCCTCGGTTTCGGCGCCCTCCTCGGCGTCATCGTCATCCCGGCTGCTCTTGCCGCCGCCACTGGCGCTGGCCTTGAGGACCCCGACACAGTCGTCGAACTGGCGTTCGCCGGCCTCCCGCTCCGCCCGGCGCAGCGTGCCGAGAAGTGTGTCCCGGTCGGGAGGGGCAGGTCTTGCAGCAGTCGCGCTGCGCAGGCGCGCGATGCCGGCGAGGCACTCGCTGCGCTCATCGGCATGGGTTGGGAGAGCCGTGAACAGAAGAGCGGCAGTCGTGGTCAAGACAAGGCGCATGGGACCTCGCGGGAACGATAGGCTGCAGCGCTCGGGATCATGAGGCTGATTCGGCTATAAACCGAGCCCAAGCGTCACGAACAGAATGTGCGCTCTCGCGGAGCACGTCCCCGAACAGCGCGTGCCCACCCTTGGCCCTTGCACGCCCAGGCGCAGTACTCCGCGCAGAGCGAACGGCCCATGGCCGTCCTACCCCGTGCGGAGACCGCGAATTCTGGCGCGCCCCGGTCGCTCTCACCCACGCTCGGGCGGGATGAGGCTCCGCTCGTTCAACTCAGGTAGCGCTTGAACCAKGCGATGGTCCGGTCCCAGGCCAGCTTGGCGGCCGCTTCGTCATAACGGGGGGTGGAGTCGTTGTGGAAGCCATGATTGGCGCCTGGATAGATATAGGCCTCATAGGTTTTCCCGCCCGCCTTCAAGGCCGCCTCATAGGCCGGCCAGCCGGCATTGATGCCGGTGTCGAGAGCGCCGTAATGGATCAGGAGCGGCGCCTTGATCCGCGGCACGTCCTCGGYGCGGGGCTGACGGCCATAGAACGGCACGGCCGCGCCGAGTTCGGGATAGGCGACGGCAGCCGCGTTGGCGACGCCACCGCCATAGCAGAAGCCGGTGATGCCGACCTTGCCGGTGGTCTGATCGCTCTTCATCAGGAATTCGATGGCCGCGAAGAAGTCATTCATCAGCTTCTCCGGATTGACCTGCTGCTGCAGTTCTCGGCCCTTCTCGTCATTGCCGGGATAACCGCCGACGGAGCTCAGGCCATCCGGAGCAAGCGCGATGAAGCCGGCCTTCGCGACCCGGCGCGCGACATCCTCGATATAGGGGTTCAAACCGCGGTTCTCATGCACGACGACCACCGCGGGGACGCGGCCGGATAGTTTTGCCGGACGCACCAGATAGCCGCGGACATCGCCATTCCCCTTCGGCGAGGGGTAGGTGAGGTAACTGGCGGTGATATCGGGGTCCGTGAACGAGATCTGTTGCGCGAGCGCGTAGTCGGGGCTCATCGAGGCCAGGATCGACGCCGCCGTCATGCCACCCACGGCGAATTTGCCGGCGCGATCGAAAAACTCGCGCTTGGTGATCCGTCCGTGCGCATAATAGTCGTACAGTTCGAGCAGTTCCTGCGGAAAATCCTTGGCGGTCAGGCGCGGCACAGTCGTTCTCCCCTGTGGTGTTATTGGCATCACGCGGCCGATCCTACGCGCCGGACCATTCCTGTCTTGGGAATTCCGGTTGCTGCCGTTTCAAGATCGCGTGTTTGACGTCCGGCAGGGACAGGACTGGTGCAAGCGCGATAGTCGAGAGGCACGAAATCGGCCTGGCGGATGTGCCCCTCCCCGCGTGATCTCACCAGCCGTAGCCTTCGACGCAGAGGTCGTCGAGCGCGCCCGGCGTCGCTTCGGCAGGGCCGCGGCATTCTTCTACATGCAAATGCGTCTCAATGCTAAGAATTTGAAATCGTTATCGAATTGACATCATGAGCGTGATTCACTAGGTGCAGACGCATCGGGGAGTAGCGGCGTGCTTCGGCGCGCGATCGCATCAACACGCTCGCGGCGAGGACTGCGTGGTGCGATCAGCCGGATGATTTCGGCCAAGCGAGACCGTGACGGAGAGGCCTTGCGGACAAGGCCCGAGATCCGTCTGGTCCTCCGTCCGCAATTTGAGACTGCCATGTCACCTGCTTCTATCGCCGTGCTCGCCGTGGGCATGTCCGTCGACGCCCTGCTGGCCTCGATCGGGCGGGGCGCCGCCTCCAGCCGCCCGCGTTTCACGCAGGCGCTTCGCACCGGTGTGGTCTTCGGCATCGTTGAGGCCATCACGCCGCTCATAGGCTGGGCCGCGGGGTTTGCCGCAAGCCAGTATGTCGCGGCCGTCGACCACTGGATCGCCTTCGTTCTGCTCGGCATCGTCGGCGGGCGCATGCTCCTGCATTCCATGAAGCCTGCGGCCGAGCGCAATGATGCTGCGCATGGCAACTCGCTCTGGGCCCTGATGGCGACCGCGATCGGCACCAGCATCGATGCCATGGCGGTCGGCGTGTCGCTCGCCTTCCTGGACGTGAACATCTTCGTCGTCGCGCTGGCCATCGGCTTTGCGACATTCGTGATGTCGACGGGGGGCATGATGGCCGGCAACCTGGTCGGCGCCAAATTCGGGCGCTGGGCCGAGCGGATCGGCGGTCTCGCCCTCATCGGCCTCGGCACCTCGATCCTGTTCAGCCACCTGATAGCGGGCTGAACCTCAACCCCGCTCGAATGCGGCCCAGACGGCCTCGGCAACGGGCCCCTGACGGGCCATGGGACGAAACAGCCGGATCTCAATCGGTATGGCCAGGCCGGGATCACCGGCCTGGACCAGTCGGCCGAGCGACATATCCTCCTCCGCCAATGTTCGGGGCAGCCATGCGACCCCGTCTCCGGCGCGCGCCATCGAGAGCAATGTGGCGGCGAGGTGCGATGTAAAGACCGTCTCCAGCGCAACATTTCGATCTGCAGCGCGCCGAAGCCCGGTAATGATCCGCCCCAGGCCGGACTGCTCGCTGTAACCGAGATACTTGACCGGCACAGTGCGCTCGAGCCGCCAGCGCGGCGCCCCATCCTGGTCGGGCGCACAAAGCGGCACGAGCGTATCGGCCCCGACCACGATGCTCTTGAACTGGCTGGTTTCGACCCGGCTGCCAATGCTGGGGTGATGGTGGCAAAGCAGGAACTGCACATCCCCCCGCAGCATCATCTGCTCGCAGGCCTGCATGCTGTCGGAGATCAGGTTGAGGGTCCCAAGGGCCAGGATCTTCTCATTTCCACGAACCCATTTCGGAAAGAACGTGAAGGAAAGGGCGTGGGTTGCCGCGATAGACAACGGACCGGCGCCACGTCCGGCAACCTCCAGGGTATCGCGCCGCAACTGATGCAACGCGCGTGTCAGAACCTCCGCCTGATTGCGGAACTGCTCGCCTGCCGGTGTCAGCGCKACGCTATGCGTGGTGCGGATGAACAAGGGCGCACCGATCCAATCCTCAAGCGCGCGGATCCTCCGGCTGAAGGCCGGCTGGGTCACGTGCCGTGCAGAAGCGGCCCTGGAGAAATTCAAGGCATCAGCCAGCGCCAGGTAATCCTCAAGCCAGATCAGTTCCATTGGTAATGCCTAAAACGCATGATCAATTCCGGCAACAGCATTGGCGTTTGCCGCAAAGCAGTTCTAACCGTCGCTCCCGTCGTCATCTGCGGCTGTTCCCGCCCCTCAGCGGAGGTTCCGCCGGACGGCGCCCGAACAGAGGCAAGCAAGCGCCTCGCGGAACGGAATGGGGCGCCTTATCGAATGGAAAACTGGTCAATAATCAGCAGGATCAGCGAATTCTGCCTCCAGCGTCGATCGACCTTCGAGCAGGTTCGGACGGGCCTCGCCCAAGGTCGACACCAGCTTGCAGCGGATCGCCCAGGCTTCACCAGGCGAGCGA
>NZ_JBFTLD010000364.1:0-5565 GCF_056396265.1 Allobosea sp. 05T422_2
ACCGCAGCGCGGTCAACGCGATGACGCTGCAGCCCTTCGTGAACTACAATTTCCACGGCGGCTGGTACCTGACCTCGTCCCCGATCATCACCGCCGACTGGGAGGCCGGCCATGGCGACCGCTGGACGGTGCCGATCGGCGGGGGCTTCGGACGGGTGTTCAAGATCGGCCATCAGCCGGTCAATGCGCAGCTCGCAGCCTATTACAACGTCGCAAAGCCCAGCGGAGCCGCCGATTGGCAACTCCGAGCCCAGCTCCAGTTCCTGTTCCCGAAATAGAGCCAGTAGACCGCACTAACGAATTCAAACGAAGGAAGTGCGCCATGCAAACCGCGCGAAATACAATCGCCCTATTCTTTCTTCATGCTGTCGCGGCTTCTGCCCTGACATTGATGTCCAACTCTGCATCAGCTCAGGCGACGCCGGCCGTTCCCCCGCATGTGCCGCTGCAGAAAGCGATCGGCACGCCCGCGAAGCCCGAACTCGTGCCGTCCTTATTTGTCCTGAGCGCGCGCGGCGCCACCTTGCAGGGCGGAAAGCTGGTGCTGAGCGGTCTGTCGCCGAACTCCATCGTCTTCGCCGACCGCCCGGTGAGGTCCGCTGGTCACGAACTCACGGCGCATGTCCTTGAGGAGTGGCTGCCGGGCAACCAGAGCCCCGACAGCTTCTACAAGGACCCGCCGAACGCGACCGTGTCAGCTTTCACAAGGGATGGCTCGGGTATTCGCGACGCGGTTGTGGTCCTGAAAACACCAAAACTCGAAGGCGACCAGGTCACATTCGACGTCGACGTGATGGAGGGAGACCTTGCCGGCGGCGACGGCCCTGCGTCGATCTTCATCGACCTGATCGGCCGGCCATTTACGCCGTTGTCCTTCGCCGGCGTGGCGCGACGCAGCGCATTTCGAGGA
The DNA here is from genome assembly GCF_056396265.1 of Allobosea sp. 05T422_2. NCBI lineage: Bacteria > Pseudomonadati > Pseudomonadota > Alphaproteobacteria > Hyphomicrobiales > Alloboseaceae > Allobosea > Allobosea sp. 05T422_2. The sequence continues at coordinate 911 of NZ_JBFTLD010000364.1, forward strand.
GCCTATTACAGGGGCGCGGTTGCCGCCGGCGCGCTGGGTGCCGCAGCGTATTACGCCCCGTATGCCTATCGACCGGCCTGCGGATATTATCCGTACCCGCCCTGCTACTGACCCTCGGCTGTCGAATTCGATGTCCGCTCCAAGGATCGGTCATCCCTCCATTGTCAATCATCGCCGAGGTCGCGTAGCGTTAACGTGCGACCTACGCGCGCTTGACCACACGTTGCGAACCAAAAGGAAGCTCCTCACATGCTGACGAAACGCGATCTGCTTGGCTCTGCTGCGATGGCCGCATTCGCCGCCGCCACAGTGAGGTCCAGCCCCGTCTTTGCGCAGTCCAAGCCCGAATGGCCCAATGTCTTCGAGGCCAAGGACATCGCCGAGGAAGGCTTCATCTACGGCCTGCCGCTGGTAATGAACTATGCGGTCATGCAAGAGTTCGCCGTTGACAAGAACTCCGGCCAGTTCAAGGCACCGTTCAACCAAATCGAAAACCAGCACCACGTCGCCACCCCGGCGGACACGGCCGTAATCACGCCGAACAGCGACACCCCTTACTCGTTCATCTGGCTGGATTTGCGCGCTGAGCCGATGGTCGTTTCGGTGCCGGCGATCGAAAGGGAGCGCTACTACTCGGTCCAGCTCATCGACGGCAACACCTATAATTACGGCTATATCGGCACGCGCGCCACGGGCACGGAGCCCGGCGACTATCTCGTGGTCGGTCCCGACTKGAAAGGCGAAAAGCCGGCCGGGATCAAACAKGTCTTCCGATCGACGACGCCGTTCACACTCGCACTGATCCGCACCCAGCTCTTCAACCCCGGCGACATGTCAAATGTCGAAAAGGTCCAGGCCGGCTACAAGGCGCGCCCGCTTTCGGCCTTCCTCAAGCAGCCCGCCCCGGCGGCTGCGCCGACCATCGCCTTCGTTCCCGCCACCACGGCCGGGATCAAGGACAACTTCTTCGAGTATCTCGACGCGGCCCTGCAATTCATCCCCGAGACGGCGCGCGACACGGCGGTTCGTGCAAAACTTGCGAAGATCGGCATCGGTCCCGGCAAGACCTTCGCGTTCAAGGATCTCTCGCTCGAACACAAGGCCGCAATCCTGATCGCCATGAAGCAGGGCGACGACAAGGTCGACAAATGGCTGGCCAGCGGAAACAAGAACATCAACGGCTGGAATGTCGGCGCGTTCTTCGGCGACGAGGCCTTCTTCAACGGCGATTGGCTGATGCGGGCCGGCGCCGCCAAGGGCGGCCTTCTCGGCAACGATGCCGTCGAAGCCATGTACCCCTATACCCGGACGGATGCTGCCGGCGAGGCGCTCGACGGCAGCAAGCACAAATACACCATCACCTTCGCACCTGGCCAGTTGCCGCCAGTGAACKCGTTCTGGTCCGTGACRATGTATGACGGCAAGAGCCAGTTCCTGGTGAAGAACCCAATCAATCGCTACCTCATCAACTCTCCGATGCTTTCGGCGATGAAGAAGGACGCGGACGGCTCGCTGACGCTGTACCTCCAGAAGGACAGCCMCGGCGCCGACAAGGAAGCCAATTGGCTTCCGGCGCCGGATGACAAGATTTATCTCGTGATGCGCCTCTATTGGCCAAAGCCGACGCCGCCCTCGATCCTGCCGGCGGGCGCAGGGACATGGCAGCCGCCGGGAATCAAGCGGGTATCATGACGTAGAACGCATGCGCCGCGCCCGGCGCGGCGCACTGCCATCCGTATCCCTACGACCGACCGCCACAGCGGCGGCCATCGGCATCCTCAACGGATGCCGGGATGAAAAAGACGCAACCGCAGTGAGCAATGCGGTTGTGTGACCTTCTGAACGGACGAACTGCATCTTCATCGTTCTGACAAAGACGGGTATACGTCATGAAACTCCGCCAGAGTAAGCTTCCCGCAATTGCAGGCATCTTGGCCGCAACGCTCGCCGCCGGTGCAGGGTCAGCTATCGCCCAGGCGCCGATACCGCCGTCGCTCAGCACGCCGGACAAGGCCGAAACGCGTCTCGGCCCGCTCGAATTCAAGGACGGCGTGCCAAGCAAGGCCACGGCGGAGAAGCTCTACGACAACCTCGACTTCACCTACGCTTATCGTGCCTTCATGGACAACCTGCGGGGCGTCAGCATTCACGCGCTGCGCAAGGGCATGCACGACATCGGCGTGAAGGACAACGAGGTGCTCGTCTTCTCGCAGCTGATGGACGCCAAGTCGCTGTTCCTGACGGCCAACGCCGACACGATCTATGTCATGGGCTCGCTCGATCTGACAAAGGGCCCCGTGGTGATCGAGACGCCGCCCAAGTTTCTCGGCGCGGTGCAGGACGCCTGGTTCCGCTGGGTCGTCGACCTCGGAGTCCCTGGCCCCGATCGCGGAGAGGGCGGCAAGTACCTGATCGTGCCGCCGGACTACAAGGGTGAACTGCCGGAGGGCGGCTTCTTCATCTCTCGCGCGCGCACAAACACCATCGTGTGGTTCGGCCGGTCGTTCCTGGAGAACCACGGCGATCCCAAGCCGGTGGTCGAAGGCATCCGGAAATCGACCAAGGTCTACGCCTACGAACCGGGCGGCGTCGGCACTCCGGTCGCCGAGTTCCTGGCGGGCAAGGCCAGGCTCGGTCGGGTCACGCCTCCGCCGCCGACCGTGTTCCACGAAGGCAGCGGCAAGGTGATGAACACCATTCCGCCGAACGACTGGACATTTTACGAAATGCTCAACGAGATCGTGCAGCGGGAGCCGGCCACCTCGCTCGATCCGGAATTGATGGGACCGGTCGCCGCCATCGGCATTGTCAAAGGCAAGCCTTTCGCTCCCGACGCGCGCATGAAGAAGATCATGAGCGACGCGCTCGCGCTCGCCAACGCGACCTCCCGCACCCTGCTCATGAGTGCGCGCGATCCAAGCTGGTTCTACTATCCAAACTCGTCATGGCAGAACTATCTGTTCGAGACCGGCTACGAGTTCGAGACTCCCATTCCGTTGATCACGCCCGAGGGCGTCAAGCCCTTCCCGCCGACCGGCTATCGGACGATGGATGCGCGCGCGAACTTCTTCTACGGCGTGACCGGCATCACGCCCGGCATGGCGATGCGCCTGCCCGGCATCGGCTCGACCTATCTTTGGTCCATGCTGGATGCGAACAAGCAAAACCTCGACGGAGCCAAGACTTATACGGTGACACTGCCCAAGGGTATCCCGGAGGCGAACTTCTGGTCGTTCACCGTTTACGACAACATGACGCGGTCGATGCTGGACACGCCGCAGCGCTTCCCGCGCGCTGGCAGCCAAAGCTACCCGTCGCCGGCCGCAGAACCGAACGCCGACGGCTCGACAACTGTCTACTTCAGCCCGGCTCAGCCGGCCGGGGTGAAGCGCGGCAACTGGATCCAGACCATGCCCGGCAAGGGCTGGTTCACGGTCCTGCGCCTCTACAGCCCGCTCGAGCCGTTCTTCGCCAAGACCTGGCAGCCGAGCGAGATCGAGCTGGTGAAGTAGTCATTGCACCGGGAAATCGGTGGCACCTGTCCGCACCCCACACACTTCGAAATAGGAGATCATCATGTCCAGAATTCTTGCCGCCATGGCGGTATCGGTCGTCTGCGCAGCCTCGTCTGCGGCGACGGCCCAGGTTCCGCTCACCAGCTATGTCGATGCCAACGGCTTCATCGATGTTCAGGCCCTGACCTGCGCACAGCTGGCCGGAACCTTTCAGGAGGACGCCGATGCGCTCTCGGCCTGGTATAGCGGCTGGTATAACGGCCTCGCCAAGAAGCATTTCCTTGACCTGAAGAAGGGCAAGGTCGTCGAGCACGAGGTCATCGTGTACTGCAAGGCCAATCCCGGCAAGAAGATCATCGAGGCGCTTGCCGTCGTGTTCAAGGATGAGCGCGCCAAGCTGGGAATCGAGATGAAATAGGCGCCTGTTGGCGGGCGATCGGATCAGCAACGGGCGGGCGCTTGAATGGAGCGTCCCCCCTTGATGACATTGGCACATCTCCAGGCCCTCAATCGACAGGGAACGACATGAACACGCCTATCCTGGCTGGGATCGCAATATCGATTGGACTGATCCTGGCAGGCTGCCAGTCGTCGCAATCGCGGCAGGCACAGCTTGCCGCAATCTGTGCCGATCCCGCCAATCGGCAGCCCAAGACCTTCTACTGGTCGGAATGCCAGACACTGTATCCGTCGTCGGACCAGGCATTGCAGAAGGATTATCTGCTCGGCTCCGCCGTCGGCAACTAGATCATTGGACCGGATATCGTATCCAGTCCGATGATCTAACCCTTTGTCTTTGCATCGGCTTTGCCCCGAAAACCGCAATCCACTTTTCGGGCCGATGCTTTAAGTCCCGAACTCCTCCCTTCGCCGGTCAGACCTCCGACGCGCGCGGCGAATGCCGCTGCGTGCCGGCGTCAACACGCCGCCTAAGTCGAACCTATCTCTGGAGAATGTCATGACATCGCGCGTCGTCGCTGCGCTTGCAGTCTCGCTCGGGCTGGCCCTGGCCGGGTGCCAGTCCACGCCCCAGGCCGTGCAGCAGAAGGAAGATCTGCTCTCGGCCGCCGGCTTCGTTCCACAGCCCGCAAACACCCCGCAGCGCCTTGCGGCCATGAAAAAGCTGCCCCCCAACAAGTT
>NZ_JBFTLD010000365.1:0-5532 GCF_056396265.1 Allobosea sp. 05T422_2
GAATAGTGAAACTCTGGACCGACGGCGTCAAGATGACTTTCCGGAAACTGGCGGCCGGGCGCGTATGCCGCCGCGGCACCATTTCGTCGTCTTGTAGATTATATCCATCGCATATTTGGAGTATCGACCGATATTTTGCACCGACCCCGATCGAATGATATCAACCATATGCAGATATATTAACAAATCGATTGATGACGCTACGTATGACAGCGAGTAACGACTGATAATATCTACAACCTGGAGCACTAAGAACGAAGTCCTGCCTAAATATTGGTCGCATTGCTCGATTATCGTCCGATTCCTACAAATGTTCGGATAGCCTCGCGGTCGCGTTGTCGGGCGACTGCGTCAATCTGCCGGTCCGGGAACCGCGCCTCCATTTGCGACACGGATCGTCGGCTGTCCTACGTAAGGGACCGGGTTGCCGCAAAACGAATCATGTCGAGGAGAAATCTGCCGCGTGGAAGCATGGCGTCGGGGCCTGGGACATCGCTGCGGTGCTCCAACCAGCCTGCAAGAGCGTTGCCATCGCCCTGAGATGTCGCGCCGTGCCTGCGGGTTCGGGCTACCCGCAAGGCGCTCTGCCGTCGGATTGGAGATAGGATTTCAATTCAGCCGGGGTGGAGTTGAACAGGCCAGTGAAATCCTTCTGAGTGACGAACCCGGCTCGCGACAAGAGGCGGATCTGTTCGGCGAGCGGCTCCGGCACGAAGGCAGACGGTTGATAGCCCGAGGTAACGTCATTGCCGCGGCCTCTGTCGGCACTATCGACAGCGACGATCATTCGACCCATCTCGCTTTCGCGGACATTCTTTACCATGGAAATGTGTTCCCGCCGCGCGCGAACGAATTCGCTTAGCCGTGCGACCAAGCGGTTGCGGTATTGGTCGTCGCAAAATCGGTTCTTGTAGATGCGCATCGTGCACGCCAGGAACTCCGCTCCTTTCTCTGGTCCCAGGAATGTCTGCCCGCGTTTTTCCGCGTAGGCTGCGGCATCTCTGCTCGTGGGCTTCATGCAGCGTTCGTGCAGTTCGCTGTCGATCGCACTGAAGCCATCGGCAGTTTGCTGCATCTCAAACGTCATCATCCAGGACTGGCCGACGATGAACGGCACCGGTCCTTGCTTGTTGTAGGACCGCGCAACCGCAACGGGATCGGAACCGAAGCCCGCAACAACGGCCGGAGCAGTCGGGGGTGGGGGGCTGGAGCTGCGCCCCAGCAAGAAATAGGCGCCAGAAAAGCTCACGAGAATGGCGACCACGCCGATTGCAATGTCGGCCACGCCTATGCCAGGACCGCCGCTCCCGCCCTGGGGACCGCGAGAACTTGCCTCAGCGCCACCGCCTTTTGCATCGGTGGTCGGAGGCTTCCTCTTACCGAACGACATGGTCTCGATCCCGCTACACTCGTGTTGTCTTATCGGGCAGATGCCGGCGTCCTATCGTGGGCAGACGCTGGTTGCGCCGTACCCRTCCGGATCAATGCGAGTATCCGCCTTCACGCTTCGTTGGCCGATCTCGATCCGGCGTGCGTTCGTGGTCGACCAGACGCGCAAATTCTCTCTGGGGATGCCGAAATAGCGCTGCCATCTGTCCAGCGCCGCGCAGACCAGTCGCTGCCGGGGTCTATCCGTTGGGAAACGGGAATAGTCTCCCGGGCTTGCCACGTCCCCGGCCCCAAAGGCACCGACGCGAAACCCTGCGAGCAGTCCATCCCTGGCTCCGGCGAGATCAAACGCAAACGGTCCTTCGACGCCAATCTTCGCCCGCTGGCTCGGGAGTGCCCCGCTGATCTGCAATAGAGCCGGCCTGTCGGCGATGAGGACGACGGCAGACGCGCCAATGTTGGACAGGTCCAGGGCAATGGCCTGCGGGTCCGATTTGCCGGGGAGCTTGGCCTGCGCCTCAGAGGTCACTGCGGTCGTTTCGGCCGCACTGACGGCGTGGAAGAGGACATGCACCATGTCCGTATTCCTGGCCTCGGCAGATTGCGCGGTCATGCCCTCGAGGCGCTGGAAGAGCCGTTTCAGCGCCTCGGCATCGTCACCGGAGACGACGCCGCTCGCGCGTTGCGCCGATTCGATTTTTGTCAGCAGGGGATCGAATGACGGGGTCGCGCGCCAGAGATGAAAATTCACGGATACGAAGATGCTCGCTGCGGTCACAATCGGCAGCACCAGGACAAGAATGAGCAAGGCATTGGCGACGCGCCCAGCCCGCGTCGCAACCGCGCTGCCGGCCTCCTGCACAGCGGGGTCTTGTTGCTGCTTCCTTCCGAATGACATCGTCCGTGCCTCAGCCGTCCAATCGGGCGGGAGGATACTGCCTGCCGCGATCCTTACGCTGGGTTAAGCGACCCAGGGTAGAACAGGAAATGGCGCCACGAAATTGAGGGGAGGGCCGTGGCGTGGCCCGATGACGTCCTCACTCAGCCGCAGCAGCCTGATCCGCCGGCTTGTCCTCGAGCGCGGCCGTCATCGCGTCATCGACCTTTTCCAGCCAGATGAATTCGAGCCTCTTGCGGGCATCCTCCGGGATGTCCTCGAAATCGCGGCGGTTGCGGGCTGGCAGCATGACGCGGGTGAGCCCGGCTGCTGCTGCCGCGACGACCTTCTCCTTGATGCCGCCAACCGGCAGAACCAGCCCGCGCAAGCTGATCTCTCCCGTCATGGCAGTGTCGCTTCGCACAGTACGGCGGGTCAGGAGCGAAACCAGCGCGGTGAACATGGCAACCCCGGCGCTTGGCCCATCCTTGGGCGTAGCGCCGGCGGGGACGTGAATATGGATATCGCTCTCGGCGAACATGGCGGGGTCGATGCCTAGTGATGAAGCACGGTTCTTGACCACACTGAGGGCGGCCTGGGCGCTTTCGCGCATCACGTCGCCAAGCTGGCCGGTCAGGATCAGGTTGCCCCTTCCGGGAATGCGGGTCGCCTCGATGAAGAGGATGTCGCCACCAACCGGCGTCCAGGCCAGCCCGGTGGCAACGCCGGGTACGCTTGTGCGCATGGCGACCTCGTTCTCGAAACGGGGCGGACCGAGGATCATCGCCAGATCATCGGCCCCGATGCGAACCTGCGTGGCGCTGCCCTCGGCGATCTGTACCGCCGCGTGGCGCAGTGCGCGGCCGATCTCGCGTTCGAGGCCGCGCACTCCGGCTTCGCGGGTATAGTCATGGATGATCCGCCGCAGCGATACGTCGTCGATCTCGACCTGCCCAGGCGCGAGACCGTTGGCCTCGAACTGTCGGCGCAGAAGATAACGCCGCGCGATCTGAAGCTTTTCGCTTTCGGTGTATCCGGAGAGGCTGATGATCTCCATGCGATCGAGCAGCGGCCCGGGGATCGTGTCGAGCATGTTGGCGGTGGTGAGGAACACGACGCGGGAGAGATCGAACGGGACGCCGAGATAGTTATCACGGAAGGTCGCGTTCTGCTCCGGGTCCAGCACTTCCAGCATGGCGGCGGAGGGATCGCCCTGGATGCCCCGGCCCATCTTGTCGATCTCGTCGAGCATCATCACGCAATTGCGCGCCTTGGCCTTGCGGATCGCCTGGATGATGTTGCCGGGCAGGGCGCCGATATAGGTTCGGCGATGGCCCCGGATTTCGGCCTCGTCATGGACGCCGCCCAGGCTCACACGCGAAAAGGGGGGCCCCATGGCTCGCGCGATCGACTGACCGAGCGAGGTCTTGCCGACACCGGGCGGGCCGACGAAACACAGGATCGGCGCCTTGCCTCCCGGCGCGAGCTTCCGCACTGCGAGGTATTCGATGATGCGGCGCTTGATCTTGTCGAGCCMGAAATGATCCTCGTCGAGAATCTGGCGGGCGGCAGCCAGGTCGATCGGTTTCTCCTCGGGGAGGGCCCAGGGCAGCTCGATCAGCCAGTCGAGATAGGTGCGAACCATGCCCGCCTCGGCCGCGGCCTCCGGCATGMGCTCGTAGCGGCGCAATTCCTTGCGCGCGACCTCTTCCGCTTCCGGCGTCATCCCGCCCCTCGCGATCGCTTCGGTGAGCTCGGCGACCTCCGGCCCTCTGCCGTCCGTCTCACCCAGTTGGCGCTGGATCGCTGCCATCTGCTCGCGCAGGATCGCTTCGCGTTGGCGCGCATCGAGCGATTCCTTGGTCTGGCGGCCGATTTCCTGGGTCAGCCGCAAAACTTCGATCCGCCGGGCCAGGAAATGCGAGATCCTGTCCATGCGCTTGGTGATGTCGATGGTCTCGAGGAGCTCCTGCTTCTCGTCGACCGTGATATCCAGATAGGCGGCGACGAKATCGGCCAGGGCCGTGGGCGAAACGGCCGATTGAACGGCCGCAAGCAGTTCCTGCGGCACCTGCGGGAGGAGTTGCAGCGCCTCGAGCGCCTGTTGACGCAGATGGAGTGTATGAGCCTCGATCTTCGGTGTGAGGAGATCGGGCTGCTCGATCCGCAACACACGCGCCGCGAAGAAGGGGTTCTCGACCACAAACTCGACCAGGCTGAAGCGTTGCTCCCCTTGCAGGACAAGGTGATGGCTGCCGTCCGGCGCGTTGATATAGCGAAGGACATTGGCGACCGTTCCCACCCGGTGCAGGTCCGCAGGCGCCGGATTCTCGATCTCGGAGTCGCGCTGCATCAGAATGCCGACCGGTCGCTCTTCGCGAAGCGCCTGCTGGGCCGCAAGGACCGAACGCTCTCGTCCGATCGTGATCGGGAATACCGTTCCGGGGAAGAGAACCATGTCGCGGACCGGAACGATGATCAGGGCATCGGAAGGCACGGTCGAAGGCGCCGCGGGATGAGCGACCGATGCCGCCGGCTGTTCGGTTTCCTGCTCTCGATCCTCGCTCGGCATGAATCCCTCCCAGGCACCTGTTCGCGAACGGCTCTCGACCTCAAATCGATTTCTGCAGGCTGAGCACCAGGCAGCCATTCGCGTCGCTGCGCGTCACGGCCGCGTAGCGTCCTTGGGGCAGGCGGACGCGGCGCTCGAAATGGCCCTGGGGAATCTCAAGCCGATGGATAGTCGCGGTGCGGAGTTCCGAGGGCAGGGTGCGGCGCCCCACCACGACGAGTTCGCCGTCTTCGATGGCGATTTCGACCTGGTCGGTGCACACTCCCGGCAAGGCGACCAGGATCAGGACCTCAGTCTCGAGCTCGAGTACGTCGACCGGTGGGACCCAGGACACCTGTTGGGCCGCCTGGCGTGGCTGGAAGAACTGTCGGTGCAGATGCTCGGCCCGCGTCAGCATCGCGATCGCTTCCGACCACATCCAGCTCTGATGATCGTCACGCCTCATGTCCGCAGCTCCACTTAAGGTGCTTCCAGCATTCTAGAGCCTAGCCACGCATCATGGCCAGATTGGGCATGAGCTTGCGTCCTGAGCAACAGATAGGGCGCGGCAGAACAGGGCGCCACGGCGTGACGGAATATAGCGCGCAGGCTGAACCTTGCGACCGCAGGAGCGATCCTCGCTGCAAGAATCCTTCGGTCACTCGTATGAAATCGAAAGAGCGCTCGCCCAAGCTCACCCGACACAGCCGAGCGC
>NZ_JBFTLD010000366.1:0-5514 GCF_056396265.1 Allobosea sp. 05T422_2
GTATCTTCAAGGGCATGCCGGGCCCGAAGCCCGCATCCTTGAGCAACTGCTTGGCCTTCTCCTCGCGGTCGAGCGGCGAGGCGTTCTTGAAGTCGGCTTCGGCGGCCGTGCCGTAATTGCCGATATTCGGCGGAATGACGCCATAGGCCGGCAGCATCGTGCCACCCCAGATCTCGTCGGCGATGAACTCACGGTCGAGCACCATGGAAAGGGCCTGGCGGACGCGGACATCGTCGAAGGGCTTCTTCGAGCTGTTGATGATGAGGAAATAGGTGCCGAGATAGGGCGCGATCTTGACTTGATCGCCCAGTTTTTCGCGCAGCTGCTTGATCTGGTCGGCGGGGATGTCGGTCGTCATATGCAGTTCGCCGGCCTGGAAGCGCCGGGCGGCGGCGGCGAGGTCCGGCGACGGATAATAGATCACTGTATCGATCTTGACGTTGGCCGCGTCGTGGAAGGCCTTGTTCTTTTCAAGCTTGATATGGGAGTTCGGCACGAACTCCTTGAGCACATAGGCGCCGTTCGAAACCCAGTTCTCCGGCTTGACGAAATCGCTGCCGAATTTCTCGACTGAGGCCGGATGGACCGGAAGTCCGGTCTGGTGCGTCAGCAATTCGAGAAAATACGGGGTCGATCGCTCCAGCTTGATCTCGAGCGTCGTGTCATTGACGGCCGTCACACCCAGATCGGCAAGCTTCGCGCCCCCGTCGCTCTTGTTGATCTTCTCCGCGTTCAGGATCGGATAGAGAATGTTCGCGTATTTCGCCCCCGTCTCGGGATTGACCATCCGCCGCAGCGAGAAGACGAAATCCGAGGCCTTCACCGCGTCCCCGTTTGACCATTTCGCATTAGGGCGCAGCTTGAAGGTGTAGGTCTTGCCGTCCGGGCTGATCGTCCAGCTTTCGGCCACGCCGGGCACGACGGTGCCGTTGATGTGGTGGATGACGAGCCCTTCGGAGAGATCACGCAGCAGATGCGCTTCCGACACGGTCGAGGTCTTGTGCGCGTCGAGCGTCTCGGGATCGGAGTCGTTGCCGCGATGGAAGGTGACCTGGGCTTGTGCGACCGTGGTGGTGGCGAGCGCCAGAGCCGCGGCAATGGCGAGCGGCGCCGCGCGGCGCGTGATCCTGAACATGACGAAACTCCCCTGAGGGCAGGTCTTCCTGCCTGTTCCTGACATGACCGGGAGAGTAGAGCGCGCTGCTCGCGCGCTGCCAAGCAGGAAAAAAACTTGCAGGCAGGAAAAGTCTTGATCCCCGTTTTCGTTTACGGGGCGCCGCCGGAGGGCAGCATGAACGTGTCGTTCTCGAAGGCGATCACGCAATCGCCAGCGGCCTTGGCGCAATCGTTCAGTGTCGCTTCCTTGGCGCGATCGAGCGTCTGAGAGCCAAAGGTGTAGCGGAAATGCTTGCGTGACCGGCTGAGCGCCATCGCCTTCTCGCCGGGCGCTGCAAAATACTGCTCGAATGCGGCGGCGCGTGCCGTCAGCCCCAGCTTGGCAAAGAGCTCCCTTGCCTGGGCGGGCGACCAGGTCGGCAGCTTCCAGGCACGCAGCGACGCGTCCACCTCGCGCAGCCAGAAGAACCGGGCTTGTCCGTGACGGAAGATCAGGTGACCAGTGGGCCGGACTTCGGGGAGCTCGACGAAGCGGATATCGCCGCCGGCATCGCGTGCGGCGCCGCGCATGCGATCGACGAGCGCGGGCGGAAACAGCTCGTCGTTTTTCGCATAGATCCAGAGCTGTGGTGGCGCGCCGGGCACCTGCCAGCCCTTGACGATGCCGACCAGCGCATCGCGCGCCTTGTCGACACAGCTGTCGATATTCAGGCCGCCGGCGACATTGACGATGCCGCGCAAGCCCGCTGGTTTGCGCTGGGCGAGCGCCAGGACCGCCGCGCCTCCCGCCGATTCTCCGACCGCAATGGCGCGCGCCGGGTCGACATCGTCGCGCTGTTGCAGCACCCGCAGGGCGGCTTCGAGTTCGCTGGCATCCGCCTCGAATCGGCTGGTGAAATCGAGATCGGCGCAGGAGGTCGAGGCCGGGAAGGGCCCGTCCGACTGGCCGAAGCCACGACGCATGACGACGGCTGCGAGCCAGCCACGCCGGGCAAAATCCCGGGCGACGGTGGCGTAGGACGCCGCCCGCAAATCGCCCATGCTGACGCTGCTCGAGGATTTGCCATGAGTGATCAGCGCCAGCGGGAGGCGACCCTCAGCACGCTCCGGCCTGACGATCAGCGCCTCGAGCCTGATGTCACGCCCCTCGAGCTTGATCCGGAGGAAGGTGCTCTCCTCGCGCAGGGGCTCCTGCGCGCTGGCCGCTGCCGCGGCCAGGATCGGAAGCATGACAGCCGCGAGCCGCAGCAGCATCCTGGTGATGCGCATGGCCTGTTCCCCGCAATCCCGGTCCGCCGGAGCACCGCAGAATGGCAGGAAACGGCGCCGCTGCAACGCCTCCTGACTAGGCTGGCGAAGCCGCAGCGCGTTCCTGCGCCTCGACCACGGCCACGGCCGTCATGTTGACGACGCCGCGTGCCGTCACCGAACCGGTCAGGATATGCACCGGCTTGGCCGCTCCGATCAGGATCGGGCCGACCGGGAGCGCATCCGCCAGCACCTTGGCGAACTGGTAGGCGATGTTGGCGGCGTCGAGATTCGGGAAGATCAGCACATTGGCGACGCCCTTGAGATGCGAGGAGGGCAGCACCCTGTCGCGCACCATCGGCAGGAGGGCGGTGTCGGCCTCCATCTCACCGTCGCATTCGAGTTCCGGCGCGCGCTCGCGGATCAGGCAGACCGCCTTGCGCATCTTCAGCGAGGAGGGGGTGTCGGCCGCGCCGAAATCCGAATGAGAGAGCAGGGCGATCTTGGGCGGGATGCCGAAGCGCGAGACATGGCTCGCCGCGATCACCGCCATGTCGGCGATCTCCTCAGCGGTCGGATCATGCTTCACATGGGTGTCGGCCAGGAAGAAGGCGCCCTTGTTGGTGATGATCAGCGTCATCGCCGAGATGTCGCGTGCTCCGGGCGCAAGCCCGATGATGTCCTTGATGTGCCGCAGCCGCGACAGAAAGCGCCCTTCCAGGCCGGTGATCATGGCATCGGCCTCGCCGCGCATCACCGAGAGTGCCGCGATCACCGTGTTGTTGGTGCGCACCAGCACGCGTGCGGCCTCCGGCGTGATGCCCCGCCGGCCGGCGATCTCGAGATAGGTCTGCACGTAGTCGCGATAACGCGGATCATCCTCGGGGTTGATCACCTCGCAATCGATGCCTGGCCGGATCGTCAGGCCGAAGCGCTTCACCCGGGTTTCGATGACGCTCGGGCGGCCGATCAGGATCGGCACGGCCATGCCTTCCTCCAGCGCCACTTGAGCGGCGCGCAGCACGCGCTCATCCTCGCCTTCGGCGTAGATGACGCGCTTGGGGTCGGCCTTCGCCTGCGCAAAGAGCGGCTTCATGATGAAGCCGGAACGGAAGACGAAGCGCGACAGGTCCTCGCGATAGGCCTCGATATCGGCCAGCGGCTTGCGTGCGACGCCGGTATCCATCGCGGCCTGCGCGACTGCCGGGGCAATGCGCAGGATCAGGCGCGGATCGAACGGGTTCGGGATCAGCGAGGTCGCACCGAATGTCTGCGATTCGCCGCCATAGGCGCGCGCCGCGATGTCGGACGTGGCCTCCCGCGCCAGCGATGCAATCGCGCGCACGGCGGCGAGCTTCATCGCTTCGTTGATCGTCGTGGCGTGCACATCGAGCGCGCCGCGGAAGATGTAGGGGAAGCACAGGACGTTGTTGACCTGGTTCGGATAGTCCGAGCGGCCGGTGCAGATCATCGCGTCAGGACGTGCGGCAAGCGCATCCTCCGGCGTAATCTCCGGGTTCGGGTTGGCCAGCGCCAGGATCAGCGGACTCGCCGCCATGCGCTTGGCCATCTCGGGCTTCAGAACGCCGGCGGCAGACAGGCCGAGGAAGACATCGGCGTCGCCGATCACGTCGCTGAGCGTCCGCGCATCGGTCTCCTGCGCATAGACCTCCTTCCAGCGGTCCATCAGCGTGTTGCGGCCCTTGTGGACCACGCCTTCAAGGTCGGTGACCCAGATATTCCGGCGCCTGGCCCCGAGCTCGACCAGAAGGTTGAGGCAGGCAAGCGCGGCTGCGCCGGCGCCGGAGACGACGATCTTGACGTCGCCGATCTGTTTTCCCGCGAGATCGAGCCCGTTCAGGATCGCGGCGCTGACGATGATCGCGGTGCCGTGCTGATCGTCATGGAAGACCGGGATGTTCATCCGGGCCTTGAGCTGCTCCTCGATCTCGAAGCATTCGGGACCCTTGATGTCCTCGAGGTTGATGCCGCCGAAGGTCGGTTCCAGCGCCGCAACGACATCGACGAATTTCTCGATGTTCTTCTGGTCGACCTCGATGTCGAAGCAGTCGATCCCGGCGAATTTCTTGAACAGGACCGCCTTGCCCTCCATCACCGGCTTGGAAGCGAGCGGGCCGATATCGCCGAGGCCGAGAACGGCTGTGCCGTTGGTGATGACCGCGACGAGGTTCTGGCGCGAGGTCAGTTCGGCGGCTTCCGCGGGGTCGTCGACGATCGCCTCGCAGGCGGCAGCCACACCGGGAGAATAGGCGAGCGCCAGGTCGCGCTGGTTGCCGAGAGGCTTCGTTGCCTGGATCTCGAGCTTACCGGGCCGGGGCAGGCGGTGGTAGACGAGCGCGCCCGAGCGAAGATCCGTCGACAAGGTGCTTTTCATCGTCCTGCGTTCCTGGCTCCACGGCCCAAGGCCAAATCAGCTTGGAGGTCGCCCGGAAACGCGGTGCCGTCAAGCGTGCCGGGGGCAACAATCATTCAACCGAAACGACAGGATCGCTTCAGGCCGCCATCGCTCCGACGCCGCCGTCATGCAAGTGACAGGCCGCGACATGGCCGGACGCGATCGTTTTCAGCGCTGGCCGCTCCGCCTTGCAGCGCGGCCCGGCATGCGGACAGCGCGGGTGGAAATGGCAACCTGATGGCGGGTGCAGCGGCGAGGGGATCTCGCCGCTGACCGGCGCAAAACGCTTCTTGCGAGCCGTGATCGTCGGCACATTGGCGAGCAGTGCCTGGGCATAGGGGTGCTGCGGCCCCTTGAAGAGGGCGGCGGCGGGCGCGGCCTCGACGACACGGCCGAGATACATGATCACGACCCGGTCCGAGAGGTGCCGGACGACGCCGAGGTCGTGGSTGATGAAGAGGTAGGTCAGGTTGAGTTCGTCGCGCAGCTTCATGAAAAGATTCAGGACCTGGGCCTGAATCGAGACATCGAGAGCAGCCACGCTTTCGTCGCAGACGACGAATTCCGGCTYCACCGCCAGTGCTCTCGCGATGCCGATGCGGGCACGTTGGCCGCCCGAGAACTGGTGCGGATAGCGCCGCTTGTAGGTCGGGTCGAGGCCGACGCGATTGAGAATATCGTCGACATAATCCGCCTGGCCGGCGCGTGTCGTCAGCCCGTGCACGACGGGCGCT
>NZ_JBFTLD010000367.1:0-5487 GCF_056396265.1 Allobosea sp. 05T422_2
TCCCGATCCCGTTGACCTTGCTCACGGGCTTCCTTGGAGCCGGCAAGACGACCCTGCTCAACCGGCTGCTCAAGGACCCCGCGCTTGCCGATACCCTCGTGATCGTCAACGAGTTCGGCGAGATCGGGCTCGACCATCTGATGATCGAGGGTGTCGAGGAGAACATGGTTCTGCTCGCCTCCGGCTGCCTCTGCTGCACCATCCGCGATGACCTCATCGTCACGCTGGAAGACCTCTTGCGCCGCCGCGACAACCATCGCATCGCGCCATTCAAACGCGTGGTGATCGAGACCACCGGCCTTGCCGACCCGGCACCGATCCTCAATGTGCTGATCAACCACCCCTATCTCGCCATGCGCTTCAGGCTCGACGGCGTCGTCACGCTGGTCGATGCCGTCAACGGCATGGCGACGCTCGACGCCCATGAGGAGGCGCGCAAGCAGGTGGTCGCGGCCGACAGGATCGTGCTGACCAAGGCGGACCTGGTCGCGGATGGTCAGGCGGTCGAGGTGCTACGCCAGCGACTCCTGGCGCTCAATCCCGGGATCAACCTTCTCGCGCCGGATGCTCCGGCTGCGGACTTGATCAGCGCCGGCCTCTACGACCTTGCCGACAGGCCCCAGGCCCTGCGGAACTGGCTTKCCGTCGAGGCTCTGGCGACCGGCTCGGGCGGCCATCACCATCACAATCACGATCACGATCATCACGCCGATGGACACGGGCACGGGCATGACAATCATCATCATGATGTGAACAGGCATGACGAGAGCATCCGCGCCTTCTCGCTCTCGGCTGATGCTCCGATCAATCTGGCGACCTTCGAGCTGTTCTGGACCTTGCTGCGCTCGACCCACGGGGCGAAGCTCCTGCGGCTGAAGGGGCTCGTCGCCATAGCCGAACACGCCGGCCAGCCGCTGCTGGTCCATGCGGTCCAGCAGATCCTGCATCCCCCGATCCTGCTCGACAGCTGGCCTGATGCAGACCAACGCTCGCGCCTGGTCCTCATCGTCAAGGACCTCGACGAGGCGATGGTGCAGCGCCTCTGGGCCGCCTTCCTTGGTCAGGCTTCGGCGGCGCTCACGCCTCCGCGCGCAACAGCCGCCGGATGATCTTGCCCGTCGTCGTCAGCGGCAGTTCCTCGCGAAAGGCGATCTCGCGCGGATATTCGTGCGCCGAGAGCCGCTCGCGCACGAAGCGTTGAAGTTCACCGGCCAGATCCTGCGAAGGCRCGAAGCCGGCATTCGGCACGACGAAGGCCTTGACGATCTCGGTCCGGAGTTCGTCCGGCTTGCCGACGACCGCCGCCAGCGAAACCGCCGGATGCTTCAGCAGGCAGTCCTCGATCTCCCCCGGCCCGATCCGATACCCCGATGAGGTGATGACATCGTCGTCGCGGCCGACGAAGTGGACATAGCCATCGGCATCCCGCACGGCCTGATCGCCAGTGGTCATCCAGTCGCCGATGAATTTGTCGACCGTCGCCTCCGGCCGGAGCCAATAGCCGAGGAACATCACCRGGTTCGGCCGCCGGATGGCAATCTGCCCTTCCTCGTCCGGCGCGCATTCCGAGCCATCGGGCCGGATGATCGCGACCTCATGGCCGGGAGTCGGCTTGCCGATGAAGCCGGGCCGGCTGACGCCGATCATCGCGCAGGACGACAGCACGAGATTGCACTCGGTCTGGCCATAAGCCTCGTTGATCGTCAGCCCCAGCGCCTCGCGGCCCCAGCTCAGCGTCTCGGCTCCAAGCGCTTCGCCGGCTGCCGCGACCGTGCGCAGTTTCAGGTCAAAGCGGTCGCGCGGCTTGCCCACACTGCGCAGCATCCGGAGCGCTGTCGGCGGGATGAAGGCATTGCGGATGCCGAGATCGGCCATCAGCCGAAAGGCGTCTTCGGGGTCGAAACGGGTATGGGCGCGCGCCACGACCGGAACGCCGAAATGCAGCGCCGGCAGCAGCATATTGAGCAGACCGCCGGCCCAGGCCCAGTCGGCCGGCGTCCAGGCGAGGTCGCCGGGCATCGGCAGGAACTCGTGCACCATCTGCACACCGGGCAGATGCCCCGGCAGAACCCTGTGGCCATGCAGCGCGCCCTTCGGGTTGCCCGTGGTGCCGGAGGTATAGATCATCAGAGCCGGATCGTCGGGCCCGGTGTCCGCAACTGAGAAATCCTCGCTCGCATCCGCCAGCAACTGCCCCCAGTCCTCAGCACCCGCCCCGGCGCCATCCGTGGACACCATCAGGTCGAGATCGGGCAGCGGCTCGGCAATCTGCCGAACCTTCATCAAGCCCGCTGCATTGGAGATGAGCGCGCTCGCGCCGGAATCGCGCAGGCGATAGGCCAGCGCATCGACCCCGAAGAGCGCGGCCAGCGGCACCGCGATGGCGCCCAACTTATAGGCGGCGAGATGTGCGGTGAGCACGGCCTCTCCCTGCGGCAGCAGGATCGCGACCCGATCTCCGACGCCGACGCCGCGCATCGACAGCGCCGTCGCCAGTCGGTTCGATTGCGCTCGCAACCGGCCGAAGCTGACCGGCGTTACCGTCCAGTCAGGGGCGACGTCGAGAATGGCCGGCCGGTCGGGCTCCAGCGCGGCCCAGCGATCGCAGACATCGACAGCAATGTTGTAGCGCTCTGGAATCCGCCACTGGAAGGTCTCGCGCAGGCGGCCGTAATCGCGCAAATCGGGAAGCATGAAAGATTGAGGGTCCGGCGTTGATGGCGCGGCACGATAGGCAGCCCTCGCCGCGCTGTCACCTTGGCGCTAGGTCAGATCCGCTCTGCACCTTGCTCAGCCATTCGCCATCTGCGAACGCCGGGCCCAGCCCGTCATGCGGCTCTCGACAAGGTCGACGATGGCGACGAGAAGCACGCCGAGGACCGCAAGCACGATCAGCGCCGCAAAGATCAGCGGCACGTTGAAATCAGCCGAAGCGCGGGTGATCAGGTTGCCGATGCCGAGATTGGAGGCATTCTGCTCGCCGATCACCGAGCCGACATAGGCGAGCGTGATCGAAACCTTCAGCGCCCCGAAGAAATAGGGCAGCGCGCGCGGAATCCCGACCTTGGTCATGATGTCGTAGCGGCTGGCACCCAGTGCCTTCAGCACATCCTCGGTCTCGGGCTCGATCGTGGCCAGCCCGGTCGCGACATTGACGACGATCGGGAAGAACGAAATCACGAACGCGGTCAGCACCGGCGGCTGCCAGCCGACCCCGAACCAGATCACCAGGATCGGCACGACAGCGACCTTGGGAATCGAGTTGAAGCMGACAAGCAGCGGGTTCARGCCCGCATAGATCAACCGGGACGAGCCGACGAGCAGGCCGAGCGCCAGACCGAACACGATCGAGAGCACAAAGCCGGCCGTGGTCATCCAGAGCGTGTGAAAGGCGTTCGTGTAGAGCGGCTTTTGATACTGCACCAACGCAGCCCAGATCGCGGAGGGCGGCGGCAGGATGAAGGAGGAGATCGCGAAGGCGCGGCAGGCGATCTCCCAGATCGCGAAGAAGCTAAGCGTGAACAGATAGGGCGCGAGCCTCAGCCAGAGCGAGCGCTTCATGCCGCCTCCCGCGCCGTACGGATATGGCCGCGCAACTCATGCACGACCGACGCGAATTCAGGCGTATAGGTGATGTCGAGATCACGCGGGCGCGGAAAATCGATCTCGCGCTCGGCGATGATCCGCCCCGGCCGCGCCGACATGCAGAACACCCGGTCGGCCAAGAAAACGGCCTCGCGCAGATCATGGGTCACCAGGATCACGGTGATGCCGCGCTCGGCATGAAGATCGCGGATCACGCACCAGAGTTCTTCGCGCGTAAAGGCATCGAGCGCACCGAAGGGCTCATCCAGCATCAGGAGCTTCGGCTCATGGATCAGCGAGCGGCACAGCGAGGCGCGTTGCTGCATGCCGCCGGACAGCTGCCAGGGGAATTTCTGGCCCATGCCCTCGAGTCCGACCTTGGCGAGCAGAGCCTCGGCCCGCGCGACATAATCCGACTTGTTGGCACGCAAGCGCGAACGATGCGGCTCGACGATCTCCAGCGGCAGCAACRGGTTCCGCAATGTCGTGCGCCAGGGCAGCATCACCGGATTCTGGAAGGCCATGCCGGTGATCTTGATCGGCTGCGTCACCCCCTGCCCGGCGACGATCACCGTGCCGCGCCGGGGCCGCTGCAGGCCGGTCGCGAGCTTCATCATCGTGGACTTGCCGCAGCCGGAGGGGCCGACGATCGCCGCGAACTCGCCCTCCCGGATCTTCAGCGAAAGCCCGTCCACGGCGGGGGTGCTTTCGCCTCCGCCGTAGACATGGGTAACTTCGTGGAGTTCGACGAAGGCGCTCAAGCGCGAGCCCGCAAGGTCGAGCGCATCAGAACTTCCGCTCGGCCACAGGCGGCAGGTAGCTGTCGTCGAAAGCCGCCCCGGCCTTCGCCTTGTCCTTGAACGTGAAGGTCAGCCCAATCTGGTCCAGCGCCCGTTCCCAGCGCGCCTTGTCGATACCGCCAAAGCCATCGGCCTTGACTGCTGGCGTCATGACGTTCTGGGCGATCGTCATCTTGAGGCGCTCGACCTCGACCTCGAGCTTGGCGACATCGTTGCGCTGGATCACGAGCTTGCCGCCGAGTTCCGGGTCGGCCACCGTGTCGCGAACGCCTTTGGTGATCGCCCGAAGCAGGCCACGCACGGCCTCGGGCTTTTCGGCCGCGAATTTCGGCGAGACCATCACGACATTGCCGTAGAGCTCGACGCCGTAATCCGACATCAGCAGAGTGACGATGTCGTCGACGGGAACGCCGCGTGATTTCAGGTTGATATAGGAGGAGTTCGCGAAGCCGAACACCGCGTCGACCTCGCCTGAGGCCAACATCGGCTCACGCACGGGGAAGCCGACATTCTCCATCCGCATCTTGCTGTCGTCGAGCTTGTTGACGGTCTTGAAGATCGGCCATTGCGCAAAGGCCGCGTCAGCCGCCGGCGCGCCGAACTTCTTGCCCTCGAGGCTCTTCACGTCTGCGCTGATGCCCCGGCTCTTGCGGCCGACGATCGAGAAGGGCGGCCGGTCATAGACCATCATCACCGCCTTCAGATMGACGCTGGGATTCTCGTCGCGGAACCGGATCAGCGAATTCACGTCGCCGAAGCCGGCATCGTAGGTGCCGGACGCCACCCGCGKGATCGCCTCGCGCGAGCCGTTGCCCGTGTCGATCGTGACGTCGAGGCCCTCGGCTTTGAAATAACCCTTCTCCTGCGCCATCAGGAACAGCGCAGCCGGGCCCTCGAAGCGCCAGTCGAGCGTGAAGCGAACGGCGGTCTGAGCGAAGGAGGGACCCGCGCCGGTCAGGCAGGCTGCGGCGAGCCCCAGGGCGCCCAGCGCACGGCTCATCCCACGCCGGGAGAGCATCGTGGGGCGGAACGGGTTCGTCGACATCGGCAGCTCCGGATCATCACATGCAGGCGGGTCGGCAGGACCCGTTCGAACGGAACG
>NZ_JBFTLD010000368.1:0-5454 GCF_056396265.1 Allobosea sp. 05T422_2
TCCTGATAGTAGGCGAGATTGACCCAGGTCAGCAGCATCTTGCCGAGCATCTCGTCGGCCTTGACGAGATGGTGCAGATAGGCGCGCGCATAGCCGTTGGCAGCCTGGCAGCTCGACTGCGCGTCGATCGGCCGGGGATCGTCGGCGTGCTTGGCATTGCGCAGGTTCATCCGGCCGAAGCGGGTGAAGATCTGGCCATGGCGCCCGGCACGGGTCGGCATCACGCAGTCGAACATGTCGATGCCGCGGCTCACCGACTCGACGATATCGTCGGGAGTGCCGACGCCCATCAGGTAGCGCGGGCGCTCCTGCGGCAGATGCGGCTCTACCGTCTCGATCATCGCGAGCATCACGTCCTGCGGCTCGCCGACCGCAAGGCCGCCGATCGCATAGCCCTTGAGGTCCATGTCGACGAGCGACCTGGCACTCTCGACACGCAGGGACGGCACGGAACCGCCCTGGACGATGCCGAAGAGCGCCCTGCCCGCGGGATTGCCGAAGGCCGTCTTGCAGCGTTCGGCCCAGCGCAGCGACAGGCGCATCGCCTTCTCGGCGACGATATCCTCGCATGGCAGCGAGACGCATTCGTCGAGCTGCATGACGATGTCGGAGCCGAGCAGGTTCTGGATCTCGACCGAGCGCTCGGGCGAGAGCATGTGGCGCGAGCCGTCGATATGCGACTGGAAGGTCACGCCCTCCTCGGTCAGCTTCCGAAGCTGGGAGAGCGACATCACCTGGAACCCGCCGGAATCGGTGAGGATCGGGTGCTGCCAGTTCATGAAACTGTGCAGGCMGCCAAGACCCGCGATGCGCTCCGCGCCGGGGCGCAGCATCAGGTGATAGGTATTGCCGAGCACCACATCGGCGCCGAGCGCCTTGACCTGCTCGGGATACATTCCCTTCACGGTCGCGGCTGTGCCGACCGGCATGAAGGCCGGGGTGCGGATTACGCCGCGTGGCATGCGGATCTCGCCGGTACGGGCAGCGCCGTCCCGACCGAGCAGATGGAAGCTGAAATCGGTTGTCATGCGCAGCGAGGTAGCGCAGCCGCAGCGACAACGGAAGTGCAGCGCACGCCGGCCCACCGTGACGGCACGGCCGAGCCCGGCATGGCCATGGTCCTGGATCAGCGCGGGAAGGCCGCCTCGTAGAGCGCCGGCTTGAAACCGACCAATGTCCGCGAGCCAAGGTCGAGCACCGGCCGCTTGACCAGGGAGGGCTGCGCCAGCATCAAGGAAATTGCCTTGCCAGTGTCGAGCCCCTGCTTGTCGGTATCGGCCAACGCCCGAAACGTGGTGCCGGCGCGGTTCAGGATCGTTTCCCAGCCATGTTCCGCGCACCATGCCTCGAGACTGGCGCGCGCCACGCCAACGGCCTTGTAGTCATGGAAGCGATAGGCGACCCCGTGCTCGTCCAGCCAGGTTCGGGCCTTCTTCATCGTGTCGCAGTTCTTGATGCCGTAAATCGTGATCGCCATGTCGCCCTCTGCCTGAACGCCTTGGTCTAGGCAGGGATTGGGCCAGGCTCAACCGACGCGCGCCTTCTCCCCCAGAAAATCGAGCAACGCCCGGATACGCGCCGGCAGAGGTCCGCCCTGCCCGAGATAGACGGCGTGCACCTCCTCGAGATCGCCCGGATTGCTCTCCTCCAGAACCGGCCGCAGTCTTCCGGCCCGAATATCCTCGCGCACGGTGAAGGTCGCCAGCCGCGCGAGCCCCACCCCCGCGACAGCCAGATGCCGCAATGCCTCGCCATCGCTGGTCTGCGTGCTGCCGACGATCGGGACGGTGACGGCTTGACMGCCATCGAGCAGCGGCCAGCCTTCTATGGTGCGGGCGTAGCAGAGGCCGATACGGTTATGGCCGTCGAGTTCCGCGACACTCTTCGGCTCGCCGAACCGCTCCAGATAGATCGGCGCCGCGACGATCGTCATGCGGGTCGCGCCGAGCTTGCGGGCGATGAGATTGGAGCTCTTCAGCGGACCGGCCCTGACCGCGACATCGGTACGCTCTTCCATGAGGTCGATGATGGCATCGGTCTGCACGAGGTTGAGCGTCACGCCCGGGTAGCGCGCCAGGAATTCCGGCACGACCGGCGCGAGAATATGCGTGCCGTAGGAGGCGTTGGTATTGAGGCGAATGCGGCCCGCCGGGCTCTCGCTGGAGGAGGCGCTACGCTCCGCCTCGTCCAGGTCGGCCAGGACACGGATGCTGCGCTCATAAAAGATGCCGCCTTCGGGCGTGAGCTGGAGCTTGCGCGTCGAGCGGTTGACCAGTCTCGTGCCAAGGCGGCTCTCCAGCCGGGCGACGAGCTTGCTGACGGCCGAAGGCGTCATCCGGAAGGCACGGGCCGCCGCCGAGAAGCCGCCGAGCTCGACGACCCGGGCAAAGACCTCCATCTCGCCGGAGCGGTTGATCTCCAAACGCGCCATGATGAATTCATCTCACAAATGATATTCCTTGCGGCAGTCTAACGCACGATGCTGCAGCGCGCCATCTTGCCGCGAGACATCCTCCCGTCTTGCGGACAACCACCATGCCCATTGCACTCTATGCTCTCACCGCCGGCGCCTTCGGCATCGGCGTCACCGAATTCGTCATCATGGGACTCCTGATCGAGGTCAGCGCCGATCTCGGCGTCTCGATCGCTTCGGCCGGCCTGCTGATCTCCGGCTATGCGCTGGGCGTCGTCGTGGGGGCGCCGCTGATGACAGCMTTCACCGCGCGCTGGCCGCGCAAAACCGTGCTGCTCGCCCTCATGGTCATCTTCACGCTCGGCAACGCCGCCTGCGCTCTGGCTCCGGACTACGGACTGCTGATGGCAGCGCGCATCCTCACCGCCTTCGCGCATGGCACCTTCTTTGGCGTCGGCTCGGTCGTCGCCACCGGCCTGGTGCCGCAGGAGCGCAAGGCCTCTGCCATCGCGATCATGTTCACCGGCCTGACGATCGCCAATATCCTCGGTGTGCCGTTCGGCACCTGGCTCGGGCAGCAGCTCGGCTGGCGCGCCACCTTCTGGGCTGTGACGCTCGTCGGCATCGTCGCGCTCGCCATCATCGCGGCCTTCGTGCCGAAGGATAAGGCGGCACCGGAGGCGAGCGACTGGCGCACCGATTTGAAGGCGATGGCGCAACGCCCCGTACTGCTCGGCCTGCTGACGACTGTCCTCGGCTTTGCCGGCGTCTTCGCGGTCTTCACCTATATCGCGCCAATCCTGACCAGGGTGACCGGGCTCGGCGATAGCCTGGTCTCACCGGTCATGCTCGTCTTCGGGGGTGGGTTGATCATCGGCAACCTGATCGGCGGGCGGCTGGCCGACCGTTACCTGGTCCCGACGGTGATCGGCAGCATGCTCGTCCTGGCGCTGGTGCTCGGGCTGATGACCTTCGCCATTCACGACGGCATCGCAGCCACCATCTTCGTCGGGCTGCTCGGCGCCGCCGGCTTCGCCACCGTCCCTCCCCTTCAGATCTGGGTGCTGGAGAAGGCTTCCGGGGCTGGCCAGAGCCTCGCCTCCAGCCTCAACATCGCCGCCTTCAATCTCGGCAATGCGCTCGGCGCCTGGGCGGGCGGCGCGGTGATCGACCATGGGCCCGGCCTGACGGCCGTCCCCCTCGTCGCAGCGCTGATGCCGATCGGCGGCCTCGTGGTCGCCCTCTGGAGCCTGCGCCTCGATCGCAAAGCCGCGGTCACGGCACCGGCCCTGAGTGGCTGCTGAGCGATTTCATCCAACCAGACTTATCTGCTCCATCACACCACCAAGGAGAGCCATCATGGACTATCGTAATCTCGGAGCATCCGGCCTCAAGGTCCCCGCCCTCAGCTTCGGCGCCGGAACCTTCGGTGGCCAGGGTCCGCTCTTCGGCGCCTGGGGCACCACCGACGCCAGAGAAGCCCGGCGACTGGTCGACATCTGCCTTGAGGCCGGTCTCACCCTGTTCGACACCGCCGATGTCTATTCCAACGGAGCRTCCGAGGAGGTGCTGGGCGAGGCGATCAAGGGGCGCCGCAACGAGGTGCTGATCTCGACCAAGACCAGCCTTCCGATGGGCGATGGACCAAACGATGCCGGATCGTCGCGCCCGCGCCTGATCAAGGCGGTCGAAGATGCGCTCCGCCGGCTCGGCACCGAGCATATCGACCTGTTGCAGCTCCACGCCTTCGATGCCCATACGCCGATCGAGGAGGTCCTGTCGACGCTCAGTGACCTCGTGCGCGCCGGCAAGCTCCGCTATGTCGGCGTCTCCAACTTTGCCGGCTGGGAGCTGATGAAGTCGCTCGCACTCGCGGAGAGGCATGGCTACCCGCGCTATGTCGCGCATCAGGTCTATTACTCGCTGGTCGGGCGTGACTACGAATGGGAACTGATGCCGCTCGGGCGCGACCAGGGCGTSGGCGCRYTGRTCTGGAGCCCGCTCGGCTGGGGCCGCCTCACCGGTAGGCTGCGCCGCGGCCAGCCGCTGCCGGAGGGAAGCCGCCTGCACCAGACCGCCGAGTTCGGTCCGCCGGTCGACGATCACAGGCTCTATGCGGTGGTCGATGCGCTCGACGAGGTCGCCAAGGAGACCGGCCGATCGGTACCGCAAATCGCGATCAACTGGCTGCTTCAGCGCCCGACCGTGTCGAGCGTCATCATCGGCGCCCGCAACGAGGAGCAGCTCCGGCAGAATCTCGGAGCGGTCGGCTGGTCGCTGACTGCAGAGCAGATCGCACGGCTGGATGCAGCAAGCAGCGTGACCGCGCCTTATCCCTATTTTGCCTATCGCCGTCAGGCGGGGTTTGCGCGGCTCAACCCGCCCATCGTCTGAGACAGCAGGACAAGCCAGCCTGACGCCCGAGCGGCGTCAGGCATTGACTGCCAGCGCAGCCACAACGGTCATGGTGAGCAGGGCGATCTGCGTCAGCTGAAGTTCGCCCTGACGGATCCAGTAGCCAAACCAGAGCCCGCCGCTCATCATCGACAGCCAGACCAGCGCCATCACGCCCAGCCCCGCAGTCGAGAACCAGATGCCCCGCGCCGGAGCCGCGGCAGTCAGGCAGGCACGGATCAACTCAAACCCACCAAGGCCGAGCAGCGCTGTCGCAAGGGCCTGCATCGCGAGGATTGCGGCAAGCGCGAGAACAGACCAGTGATCGCAGCGCAGCGCCCGCCGGAGCAGCGGCGTCGGGATCGCGGGCTCCTCCCTGAGTGGCGTCATCGCCAATGTTCGCGCAATGGCGCCGGCCGCCCCACGGAAGTCGCCAATATTGTTCAGGACCGTGATCGCCGACCAGAGCGAAAGACCGCAGACCAGCATCGTCTTGAACAGCAGGATCGCTGAGGGCAGATCAGGCACGATCCACGTCTCCGGCAGGTTTTGAAGCGCGTTTGAGGAGGACCTGCATCTGCCGGGCGGACTGAATGTCGCCTCGCCGCTCGGCCGCCGAAATTCCACGCTGCCACGCTGTGCACGCC
>NZ_JBFTLD010000369.1:0-5417 GCF_056396265.1 Allobosea sp. 05T422_2
GTGCATGGTTGCCGGCGGACATGGCGATGACGCCGCGGGCCCTCTCGGCTTCCGTCAGGCCAAGCAGCTTGTTGACCGCGCCGCGCTCCTTGAAGGAGGCCGTCGCCTGCATGTTCTCGTGCTTGACCAGCACGGTCGCGCCGGTGAGCTCGGACAGGCGCGGCGCCGGCACCAGCGGCGTGCGCAGCACATGCCCCTCGATACGCTGTGCGGCCGCTTCGATATCGGCGGGAGTGATCGAGAAAGGCTCGCTCATGCGTGGAGTTMCGTTCAGACCTGACGAGGCGCAATCGCGCCCTCGCCGAAGAAACCGCCGGGGCGCAGGATCAGCACCACGGCGAGCAAGCTATAGACGGCGATGTCGCGCTGTTCGATAGGCATGGTTGATGACCATATGACCTCGAAGAGCGCAATGCTGAGGCCGCCAAGGCAGGCGCCGGCGACCGAGCCGATGCCGCCCAGGATCGCGGCGACGAGCGCCTTCAGCCCGAGCGTGAAGCCGCCGGCAAAGCCCATGCCGCCATAGATCGCGGTGACGATGACGCCGGCCGCGCCGCAGGCCGCGCAGGCGAGGATCAGCGCCCGGTCATGCACGGCACGCGCGTTGACGCCGAAAAGCGCCGCGGTGCCGGAATCGTCCGAGACCGCGCGCCAGGCCCGGCCGAAGGCGGAATAGCGGATCAGCAGCACGAGCCCGAGCGCGGCACTGAGGCCGCCGGCCGCAAGCGCCAGTCCGACCGGGGTTGCGGTGACGATGAAGCTGCCGGA
This sequence comes from Allobosea sp. 05T422_2, assembly GCF_056396265.1. Lineage (NCBI taxonomy): Bacteria > Pseudomonadati > Pseudomonadota > Alphaproteobacteria > Hyphomicrobiales > Alloboseaceae > Allobosea > Allobosea sp. 05T422_2. Next base: position 769 of record NZ_JBFTLD010000369.1, read on the forward strand.
GCGGGCCAGCGGCCAGGGCTCGTTGTAGACCGGCGGCAGCCAGCGCAGATCGGGCCCCTGCGCCAGCCGCAGATATTCAGACAGCGCAATCGCGAGCCCGATCGTCGCGATCAGCATCTGCTGGCCGCTGGCGCGCTCGAGATGGCGCAGCACGAACCGCCCCATGGCGAAGCCGTGAAAGGCCGCGACCAGCATGGCCACGACGAAGGCGACCAGCAGCCCCGAGACCGGCGTCGAGATCGCCGTCGAGATGAGCAGCGCCACGCCGATCACGGCTGAGAGCGCGCCGAGCGCGGCGAATTCGCCAAAGCTCAGGATGATGCGCCCGGTCAGGCCATAGATCAGCGCATAGGCCGAGGCGAGCAGCGCGTAGATCGCGGCCGAGGGCAGGGCGCTCAAGCCCTGCTGCAGGGCATAGGCGAGGCCGGGCGGGAGCTGCGGCAGGCCRTCGATGCGGGCCGAGCCCGGATCGACCGGCGGTTCCTCGCGGTTCTCGAGGTAGAAGCGCCGGAGCAGGTAGAAGCTGGCATCGTTCATCGGCCGTCCGTCGACCGCGACACCGAGCAACGCGCCGCGCTGCAGACCCGCGCCCTCGCCGGCGAAGAGGCAATCGATCATGCGCTGGCGCGCCGGGCCGCCGCCGGTCTCGACATGGTAGAGGATGCGCAAGGTATTGGCGCGCGGGCCATTGGTCGCGCGGTCGATGGTGATCCGCGCGTCCGGCGCGTTGAGCGCCGGGATCGCCTGGCGGCAAAGCCGCGTCTGGTCCGTATCGAAGCGTTCGCTGCAGCCGGTCAGCAGCAAGGCAATGAGAATCGGGAGGAGCGCGCGCATTGCGCGGAGGCTAGCGCCAGTTGCGACGCGTTGATACTCGATGCGTCGCGCAATTCAGCGCTTTGCCGGTCTCCCGTGACGTGAGGCGGTGCGCTCCGAGGCGCACGCATTTCAGCCAGCCGCTTTCAGCCGCAAACCTTCAGCTTCTCGGCGACGCGCGGCGCGAAATAGCTCAGCACCCCGTCGGCGCCGGCGCGCTTGAACGCGATCAGGCTCTCCATCATGGCCTTGTCGCCATCGATCCAGCCATTCAGGGCGGCGGCCTGGATCATCGCGTACTCGCCGGATACCTGATAGGCGAAGGTCGGCACCCGGAAATGGTCCTTCACGCGGGCGATCACGTCGAGATAGGGCATGCCGGGCTTGATCATCACCATGTCGGCGCCCTCTTCGAGATCGAGCGCCACCTCTGCAATGGCCTCGTCCGAATTGGCGGGGTCCATCTGATAGGTGCGCTTGTCGCCGATCAGCGTCGCATTGGTACCGATCGCATCGCGGAACGGACCGTAGAAGGCCGATGCGTATTTTGCCGCATAGGCCATGATCTGGACGTCCTCGAAGCCGGCCTCGTCGAGTTCGACCCGGATGGCGCCGACGCGGCCGTCCATCATGTCGGAGGGGGCGATGACATCGGCGCCCGCATCGGCCAGCGCCAGCGCCTGCTGTGTCAGGATACGCACGCTCGCATCGTTCAGGACGCGCTCGCCCGCCATGACGCCGTCGTGCCCATGCGAGGTGTAGGGATCGAGCGCGGCGTCGCAGATGATGCCGATCTGGGGCACCTCGGCCTTGATGGCGCGCACGGCGCGGCACATCAGGTTGCGCGTGTTCAGCGCTTCGGACGCCGTCGCGTCGCGCAACGACTTCTCGACATAGGGAAAGGGCGCGATCGCCGGAATGCCGAGGCTGGCGGCATGGGCGCTCTGGCGCACCGCCTCCTCGATATTCAGCCGGTCGACGCCCGGCATCCACTCGACAGCGGAGCGGGCCTCGCTCGAATCCACCAGGAAGATCGGCCAGATCAGGTCGTTCGTGGTCAGGACCGCCTCGCGCACCAGCCGGCGCGACCATTCGGCCTTGCGGTTGCGCCGCATCCGGCGGGTCAGGTCGAGCGAATCCTTGCTGCGCAGAGCAGTGGCCGGCAGATCATCCTGCCGCGCGACGGGCGCCGGAAACGGCCTTACAACCCGAGATGCCATAAAATCCTCCGCCGCCTGGGCGCGTTGGCTTGTCCTTTGCCGGATGCTTAGCACATCGGAACCGTTCCAAAATAGAGGTGGATGGTCGCAACCATGCGCTCAGGGCAACGCAGCGCCGCGCGTTGACAAGCGCCCGAGCCCCGGCCCAGAACCGGACCCTGTTATCAGGGATCAGCACGGCATGTCGCAGGAACCAGAGATCATTTGCGAAATCCGGGGCGCGGCGGGTGTCGTCATCCTCAACCGTCCCAAGGCGCTGAATGCGCTGAGCCTGGTCATGGTCCGCGAACTGGCACGCGCGCTCGATGCCTGGGAGCATGACCCGCAGGTGACGCGCATCGTGGTGATGGGCGCTGGCGAGAAGGCCTTTTGCGCGGGCGGCGACATCCGTTCGCTGCATGATCTCGGCCGAGCCGGCCGTCAGGGCGAGATGCTCGCCTTCTGGGGCGAGGAATACATCCTCAATCACCGTATCAAGCACTATCCCAAGCCCTATATCGCGCTGATCGACGGCATCGTCATGGGCGGCGGCGTCGGCATTTCGCTCCATGGCAGCCATCGCATCGCCGGCGACCGCTACCTCTTCGCCATGCCCGAGGTCGGCATCGGCTTCTTCCCGGATGTCGGCGCGACCTATGCACTGCCGCGCCTGGAAGGCGCAGCCGGCATCTATCTCGCCCTGACGGGCGACCGTGTCGGGGCCGCGGACGCCCTGGCGCTGGGTCTTGCGACCCATCCCGTACCGAGCAGCCGGATGGCGGAACTCGCCGATGCCCTGACCGGCCGCGGCGCCATCGACGAGATCCTGGCCGGATACACCCAGGATCCCGGCCCGCAAAAGCTCGCTGCCGAGCGCGCGACCATCACCGAATGCTTTGGCGCCTCCKAACTGGACGGCATCAGGGCGCGGTTGAAGCTGAAGGCCGAATCTGGCGATGCCTTCGCCGGCAAGACCCTGCAGACGCTTGCCGTCAAATCCCCGACCAGCATTGCCATCGCCTTCGAGCAGATGCGCCGCGGGGCGGGGCTCGATTTCGCCGAGGCGATGCGCACCGAGTACCGCATCGTCTCGCGCATTGCCGAGGGCCATGACTTCTATGAAGGCGTGCGGGCGGTTGTGATCGACAAGGATCATGCCCCGCGCTGGCAGCCGGCCACGCTCGATGAGGTCGATCCGCAGGCGATCGCGCACTACTTCGCTTCGCTTGGCGCGAACGAACTCGTCCTGGAGCATTGAGCGATGGGAATGGGGAGGGGAGATGCCGAGCCCCTGCGCGGGCAGCGCGTCATCGGCTCGGCCGGCCTCGAGGAGAAGAAGAGCAAGCTGACCCGCTGGCGGCGCGTGCTGGTCTGGCTGCTCCGCCTGCTGTCGCTCGCCTGGATGGCCAAGGGGCTGATGGCCTGGGCCGTGATCTTCGGCATCGGCATGGAGGGGCAGACGCCGTTCGAGTCGCAGCTGCTGAGCTATCAGGCGATCACGGTCTATTTCGCGGTGATCGATCTCGTCGCCGCGGTCGGGCTCTGGCTGACCAGCACCTGGGGCGGGGTGCTCTGGCTCCTGGCCGCGGTCAGCCAGTTGCTGCTCGGCTTCTTCTTCCCGCGGCTGCTGCCGGTGACGCCCTATCTGATCGCGACCTATGTCGGGTTGATGGCCGCCTATTTCCTGGCCACCTGGGCGGCGGAAAACGAGGAGACCTGAGACCGGCCGGTGCGGGCTTGCCGTGCGCGCGACACGCGGCCCGGGCCCCCGGCAATGGCGCTGTTCAGGCGGGCCCTCGGGCCCTGGCGCGGAGAGCCCCGTTTGGCCCGAAAGCGCGTCGATTGCGTCGAGTCATGGTAACAAACGCTTTAGCTTAAGCGTTTCTGGCTTCACTTACGATTCACCCAAAGGGGTAAATCTCCGATTCATCCTGATATTTAAACTCGTTTTCATMGGTCCGGCCTATGGTGTTTTCAGAAGCGGACCGGGAGATAAATCCTGGCCGGCATGCAACAGGCGGGATATACCATGACAACGAGCGTAAAGACTTTGGCTCCTGTGAAGTCGGAAGAAGTTCAACTCAAGGTGAAGCCCCTTTACCTTGAGTCCCTCACCCTGGTTGAGCGGCTGCATCGCCGCCTGCTCGATGTCATCAAGGATGAATTCGAGCGCCGCAACCGTGACGACGTCAACAGCGTCCAGGCGCTGTTGCTCTACAATATCGGCGATGCCGAGCTCAGCGCCAGCGAGCTCCGGACGCGCGGTTACTATCTCGGCTCGAACGTGTCCTACAACGTCAAGAAGCTGGTCGAGCTCGGCTACCTGCACCATGCCCGGTCGCGCATCGACCGCCGCTCGGTCCGCATCAGCCTGACCGAGAAGGGCCACGAGGTGCACAATCTCGTGAAGGGCGTCTACGACAAGCATGTCCAGACGGTCGAGCAGATCGGTGGCATCGCGGCCGATGACTTCGAGCGCATGAACAACGCGCTGCTGCGTCTCGAGCGCTTCTGGACCGACCAGATCCGCTACAAGCTCTGATTTCTGGCCTGAACCGCCAGACAATCGGCGCTGACCTGACCTGAACTTGCAAACTCCCGCCCTCGCTGCGGGAGTCTTTCGGGCCGCTATTGCTC
>NZ_JBFTLD010000370.1:0-5396 GCF_056396265.1 Allobosea sp. 05T422_2
GTCCCAGGTGTCCTGATGCGCATCGAATTGGACGATCGCCAGCTTGCCATGGCGGGCGACATGGGCGCGCAGCAGCGGCAGGGTGATGAAATGGTCGCCGCCGAGCGTCACCAGATGGGCGCCGGTGGCGATGATCGCGGCGGATTCGCGCTCGATCGCCTTGGCGCAGCCCAGCAGGTCGCTGCGCGGCAGCGAGCAGTCGCCGTAATCCACGGCCGAGAGATGCTCGAACGGGTCGATGCGCGACGGATACTGGGCATCGCCGTCGAAGATCGCACTGACGCGGCGCAACGATTGCGGTCCAAAGCGCGTGCCCGGCCGGTTGGAGACCGCGAGATCGAAGGGCACGCCCCAGATCACCAGATCGCAGCCGGCGACATCCTTGCTGTAGCGGCGGCGCATGAAGGAGAGCGCGCCGGCATAGGTCGGGTCCTGCGCCGGGCCGCGCCGATCGCCGGTGAAGGCGTGGTCGATGGAGGGGGTGTCGACGGGTTCGGTCATGGCAGCAATCCGTGAATGAAGTCAGCGCCTGCCCGTGAGCCAGACATAGAGGCACCAGGGCAGGATCAGGGCGAGGCCGGTCAGGACCAGCCGAAACGTGGTCCAGGCGATGGGGTTCTGCAGGGCGCGGCCATCGAGTTCAGGCACGCCATGGATCAGGCCGAGCGCGAAGGCCGGCGTCAGGAAGATGATCAACGCCCGTCCGACCCGACGCCCGGTCGGCTCCCCCGTCCGCGCAAGCGCGAGCAGCGCGGGAACTGCGATCATTCCGAAAGCAATGAGAACGAGCAGGATGCGCATGGCGGAGGCTGGAACCGGAGACGTGAGCCTGCGGTTTAGCATGGCCGCTGCCCTGATCCAGCCGCGCCGGGCGGCAGTCACAGCCGAATCTGTCGTTCAGGGCCCCGGCGCTATCAGCGCCCGCCCGCCACCCGCAGAACCACGCCTGTCGTATAGGCGGAAGCCTCGGACAGCAGGAACAGCACGGCCTCGGCGATCTCGTCCGGAGACGCCGCCCGCTGCAGGGGAACGAGCGGCGCGATGCGCTCGACCCTGCCCGCTTCGCCCGTCGACAGGGCGTGGATCYCGGTCTCGGTAATGCCGGGCGCAACCGCATTGACGCGGATGCCGGCTGGAGCAAGCTCCTTCGCCAGACCAACCGTCAACGTATCAATCGCTCCCTTGGAGGCGGCGTACCAGACATATTCGCCGGGCGAGCCGAGCGTTGCCGCAGCCGAGGAGATGTTGACGATCGCCCTGCCCTTCCGCTCCGGCTGAGCGAGCAGCGCCCGTGCCGCTTCACGCGCGACCAGCAGCGCGCCGGTGACGTTCACGTCGATGCAGTTGCGAATGACCTCTGCGTCCGCCTCGGCCAGCGGGCCCGACTTACCGGTAATGCCTGCATTGTTGACGACCTGGGCGATGGGCCCGAGCTTCCCCTTCGCCTCGGCGAAGACGCGCAGGATATCCGCCTCACCAGACATGTCGCCCTGGAGTGCAACGGCGCTTGCGCCCGCGGCCTTGCAGGCCGCGACAACCGTTGCGGCCGCGGCCGCGTCGCGCTGGTAGTTGACGGCGACATCATAGCCACGACCGGCCGCCATGACTGAGATGGCGGCGCCGATGCCGCGGCTGCCTCCGGTAACGAGAAGAACGGGACGGGTAGCGCTCATCGGCGGCGACTCCAGCTGGTGCGGAGCTGCAGCCAATACGAAAAGGGCGGCTCTTGCGAGCCGCCCTGTAAGCATAGCCAGACTGCGTGAGCCGGATCAGCGCTTCGAGAACTGGAAGCTGCGGCGGGCCTTGGCCTTACCGAACTTCTTACGCTCGACGACGCGCGAGTCGCGGGTCAGGAAGCCTTCCTTCTTGAGCGGACCGCGCAGTTCCGGCTCGTAGAAGGTCAGGGCCTTGGAGATGCCGTGGCGCACAGCGCCGGCCTGGCCGGAGAGACCGCCGCCCTTGACCGTGACGACGACGTCGTACTGGGTCATGCGGTCGACGATCATCAGCGGCTGCTGCAGGATCAGGCGCAGCACCGGACGAGCGAAGTAGACTTCCTGGTCGCGGGTGTTGACCGTGATCTTGCCGGAGCCCGGCTTGATCCAGACGCGGGCGATGGCGTTCTTGCGCTTGCCGGTGGCATAGGCGCGGCCCTGCGCATCGACCTTCTTGACGTGAACGGGAGCGTCGGGCTGAGCCGTCTTGGCGACCTGGCCGAGCTGCTCGAGAGACTGAAGAACCTCAGCCATGATCAGAGCCTCGCATTCTTGCTGTTGAGCGCGGCGACGTCGAGCGCCTCCGGCGACTGGGCGGCGTGGGGGTGCTCAGCGCCCTTGTAGACGCGCAGGTTGCCCAGGATCTGGCGGAACAGCGGGCCGCGCGGCAGCATGCGCTCGACAGCCTTCTCGACGACGCGCTCAGGGAAGCGGCCTTCGAGCAGGAACTTGGCGGAACGCTCCTTGATACCACCCGGGAAGCCGGTGTGATGGTAGTAGACCTTCTGGTCGCGCTTGCGACCCGTCAGGACCACCTTCTCGGCGTTGATGACGATGATGTTGTCGCCACAGTCGACATGCGGGGTGTAGGCGGCCTTGTGCTTGCCGCGCAGACGCATCGCCACAACGGAGGCGAGACGACCAACGACCAGCCCGGAGGCATCGATCACAACCCACTTCTTCTCGACGTCGGCGGGCTTGAGCGAGACGGTCTTCATCGCGGCACCCTTCGGTTGCTTGAAAAAGGACAAGCCGCCGGAAGGCCGGCGGCGGTGTGGGGCGGTGGATAGGGGCAAGCTGCCGTACTGTCAAGCACCACGATCACGGTCCAAGGCGAAAAATCGCATTGTTTTCAGTGCAATGGCAAAAACGGTATTTAGATACCGCATTCCGTTCCAGCGATCCTGCGAGGTCCGGCAGGATCATCCCTTTCCCTGCGCTTCTCCCGACGCTCCGATTCCCCCACGGAGACGGTTCTGCGGCCAGGACCAGCGCTCGACTCCTAGCGCTCCGACGGAATCGAGTAGGTGCCGGTCGCATGGCAGACCATCTCGCTGTCGCCCTGCGAGAACAGCGCGACCTCTCCGACGGCGAGCCGCTTGCCGAGCTTGAGCAGCCTGGCGTCCGCGATCAGCGCCACCGGCCCCGGCTTGCGCAGGAAATTGTAGTTGAGGCTCGTCGTCACAGCGAGGCCGACCGGGCCGATCTGGCCGAGGATCGCGACATAGAGGGCGAGATCAGCCAGCGCCATCATGGTCGGACCGGAGATCGTGCCCCCCGGGCGCAAATGCCGCTCGTGATAGTCGCAGCGCATGCGCGCCGTCAGCGGGCCGACATCTTCGATGAAATGAGTGCGCCCGCCATAATGGAGTTGCGGGAAGACCTGATCGAGATAGGTCTCCACCTCTGAGATCGTCATGCGGGGTGTCATGTGCGGGAAACCGGATGCCAGCGGGAAACTCCTCCCCTTGCAGCATGACGGTTGGGCTCCGACAATAGCCACGGATGCGAAAGGCCATGCCATGAATGCCCATATCGAGCCCGGCACCGCCCGGGTCCTGCTGCGCGCAGACCAGGACGGCATCGCGACACTGACGCTGAACCGTCCGCAGGCGCGCAATCCGCTTGGCGAAGCGATGCTGGCCGCGTTGAGCGAGGCTTTCGGGGCCATTGCGGCAGACGATACGGTGCGCGCCGTCGTGCTGACGGCCGCCGGCCCGGTCTTCTCGGCCGGTCACGACCTCAAGGAGATGAGCGCGCATCGCGCCGATCCAGACCGTGGCCGCGCCTATTTCACCGATATCCTTGGCCGCTGCTCGGCCATGATGCAGCAAATCACCGCCCTGCCCCAGCCCGTCATTGCAGCGGTGGAAGGCACGGCGACCGCTGCGGGCTGCCAGCTCGTCGCGACCTGCGATCTCGCCGTCGCCGGCGCGCAGGCGCGGTTCTGCACGCCCGGGGTCCATATCGGGCTGTTCTGCTCGACGCCGATGGTGGCGCTCTCGCRCAACCTCGCGGGGAAGCATGCGCTGGAGATGCTGCTGCTGGGCGAGATGGTCCCGGCCGAGGAGGCGGCCCGGATGGGGCTGGTCAACCGGGTCGTTCCGGCGGGCGCAGCGCTTGCGGAGGCCTTGCGACTGGCGGGCGTGATCGCATCGAAATCGACTGCCACGGTGAAGGTCGGCAAGCGCGCCTTCTACCAGCAGCGCGAGATGGGCCTCGCCGCAGCCTATGATCACGCATCGGCGGTCATGGTCGAGAACATGCTCGCCCGCGACGCCGAGGAAGGGATCGGCGCCTTCATGGGGAAACGCCAGCCGGTCTGGAACGGCAACTAGCGGCTCAGGAGCCTCAGTCGGGCCCTCTCCATCAATCCGGAATCAGCGCCGCACGCGGCGACAACCGTGACACGCCGCGTGCAGCTATCCATCAGGCGCCTGTTCACAGGATCGCGGGGAAGTGCTCCGGCATCTCGGTTTGCAGGTGCTCCTTGGTCTCTTCTTCCGGCTGCGGCACGGCTGGCAACTGCAAAACGGTCGCCTTTTGTCCCGTAGACAGGTTCGTCAGCAGAATGACCTGCCCGTCGGGCAGCTCGAGCGCATCGTGATGCGCATAGGGCTTGTCGAGATCGATCTGACGGAAGCGGGCCATCGTCGCTGCCATCTTGCGATGCGGCAGGAAGCCGACCACCCTATCGCACTCGATCTCGCTCGCGAACGCCAGCTCCGTGCCGGGCAGCACGCAGACCGCAACCTCCGGCTGTGCCGAGGTGCAGAACCCGCGCGTGCTCGAATTCGGGAAGCTGGTGGTCGTCAGTTCGTCGCCCACTTTGGCGGGAGTGGACATCACATTGTGCAGGCTATAGTCGCACATGGTAGACCCTCCTTTCATGACGGAACAACCGGGGTTGTTCGCCCTGTGTTCCATTGAATCAGATAAGAGTGGCAAAGCTGTGGTTCAGCCCCTCGGCGCCAAAATGCTGGGGCATGATCGCCGCGTATTTCTCGTGAGGATTCAGCACCTTGAATCATGAGGCCTATGAAGATGCGCTAATCCGCCGCATCCTGCGCGAGGTGAAAACCATCGCCCTGGTCGGCGCCTCGGCCAACGAGGCGCGGCCGAGCTGGATCGTCACCAAGTATCTGCTCGATCGCGGCTATGACGTCATCCCCGTCAATCCCGGCCTTGCCGGCCAGACGCTGCTCGGCAAGACGGTCTACGGTGCGTTGAAGGAGATTCCGGTTCCCGTCGACATGGTCGAGATCTTCCGCAATTCGGAAGCCGCCGGGCCGATCACGGACGAGGCTTTGGCGCTCTCGCCCCTGTCGAAAGTGATCTGGATGCAGCTGTCCGTCCGCAATGACGCGGCCGCCGCTCGCGCCGAGGCCAAGGGCCTTACCG
>NZ_JBFTLD010000371.1:0-5320 GCF_056396265.1 Allobosea sp. 05T422_2
CTCCTGGCCTGGTGCGGATTGTCGGCCGCCTGGTTCCTCGGCGACGACGACCCGCTTGCAGAGATCAATCTTGCCGTCGCGGAAAAGGCTGCGGCGCTCCTCGATGAAACCTAGAGCCGGCCCAATTCTCGGCTGGCACAAGGCTATCCCGCTGAAGCGCGGCGGTGGCATCAACGATGGCGGGCCAGCAACGCTGGGATAACCGAAATCAGTTGGAGCCCTACTCTCCCAGCACCACGACCTTGGCGCCCTCGGCCACCTGTGCCCCCGGCTGACCGGCAACTTCAGTCACGGTGCCGTCGCGCGGAGCCGTCAGCACATGCTCCATCTTCATCGCCTCGACGATCGCGAGCCGCTGGCCCTTGGTGACCAGCTCGCCGGGCTGGACGAAGAGCGCGATCAGCTTGCCATGCATCGGCGCCTTGATGACGCCCCCAGACCCCGCGGCGGCGTCGAGATCGACCGCAAACGGATCGTAGAGCGAAACCGTCGTCTGCCGCCCGCGGTGCAGCGCGAACCAGACGCCCCGCTCGGCCTGCGCCAGCGTGATCTCGTGCTCGCCCTCATCGATCTCATGGCCAGGCAGGCTGACGCGCGCACCGTCTTCATGCCACTCGATCCGGGCATCGATCCGTTCGCCGTCGACTGAGAGCGGCAGGCCAAGCGGCTGGCGCGGCATCAGCGAGAAGGCATCGGGAACGACCCAGGGCGAAAGCGCCCCGCCCTCATGCGCCGCCGCTGCAACGAGGCCGGCCTCCTGGCGCTGCTCCTCGAGCTGCAGCGCGGCAGCAGCTACCGCAGCGGCATCAAGCGGCTGCGGCACGGCACCCAGCGCATCGAGATTACGATCGATGAAACCGGTATCGAATGGCCCCTGCCGGAAGCCCTCGGCCTCCGCGAGATGCTTGAGGAAGGCAAGGTTGGTGCGCGGCCCGGCGACGATCGTTTCGCCCAGCGCCTGCGCCAGTCGGTCGAGCGCCTCATTGCGATCGGCGCCATGGGCGATGACCTTGGCAATCATCGGATCGTAGAACGGCGTCACCGTGTCGCCGGCCTCGACGCCCGTATCGATGCGGATGCCTTCCCCCTCGGTGAACTGCAGCGCCCAGAGCTTGCCGGTCGACGGCAGGAACCCCTTTTCGGGATCCTCGGCATAGAGCCGCGCTTCGACGGCATGCCCATTCGCCTGCACATCGGACTGGGTGAAGCCGAGCGGCTCGCCGGYCGCCACCTTGAGCTGGAGCTCGACCAGATCGAGCCCCGTGATCGCCTCCGTGACCGGGTGCTCGACCTGCAGGCGCGTATTCATTTCCATGAAATAGAAGCGGTCGGCCCTCAGGCCTTCCCGCCCATCCGCAATGAACTCGACCGTGCCGGCGCCGACATAACCGACAGCGCGCGCCGCCTCGGTGGCTGCCTTGCCCATCGCCGCCCGGACCTCGGCGCTCATGCCCGGAGCCGGGGCCTCCTCGATCACCTTCTGGTGCCGGCGCTGCAGTGAGCAATCGCGTTCGTAGAGGTGGACGACATTGCCATGACTGTCGCCAAAGACCTGAATTTCGACATGGCGCGGCGAGAGCACGTATTTCTCCACCAGCACGCGGGCATCGCCGAAGGCGCTCTTGCCTTCACGCTGGGCGCTGGAGAGCGCGTCGGCGAAATCCTCTGGCCGATCGACCTTTTTCATGCCTTTGCCGCCGCCACCCGCGACCGCCTTGATCAGCACGGGATAGCCGATCACTTCGGCTTGCCCCGCGAGGAAGCCGACATCCTGTTCGGCGCCGTGATAGCCCGGGACCACCGGCACCTTCGCCTTCTCGACCAGCGCCTTGGCTGCATCCTTCAAGCCCATGGCGCGAATGGCCGAGGCCGGCGGACCGACGAAGACGATGCCGGCAGCGGTGCAGGCATCGGCGAAATCGGCATTCTCGGAGAGGAAGCCGTAGCCCGGATGGATGCAGGCAGCATTCGCCTGCCTGGCAACGGCCAGGATCTTCTCGGCGTCGAGATAGCTTTCGCGGGCCGGCGCAGGACCGATCCGATAGGCCTCGTCCGCCATCTCTACGAAGAGTGCATCCTCATCGGCGTCGGAATGGACCGCGATGGTGCGCAGGCCCAGGCGCCTGGCTGTCCGGATGACGCGGCAAGCGATCTCGCCGCGATTGGCGATCAGGATGGAAGGCAGTTTCTCGGCGATCGTCATGGGCCGCGTCCTTTGAACGTCTGCCCCGTTATAGCAATCCGCACGGCGATGTCTGCGCGCCATTGCGCATCTGCGGATGCGCGGCTCGTCGCGCGTACGCCTCCTCCCCGCTTTGGGAGGAGGCGCAGCCGACTGACCGATCGCGAGGCAACAGAGCAGCCCTTTCGATAGCTTCGTTGCGCTCCAAGGGAAGACCCGCCTAACTCAGCACTCCGAGTCGGCGGCCGAGTTTCAGCGTGACCGTAGCTCCGACCAGCAGCGCCACACCAAAGATCCAGCCGGAGACTGCGCCTGCCGATACGCCCGAGAGCAGCGTGCCGACCGTGCAGCCAAGCCCGACCAGTGTTCCCCAACCGAGGAGCACGCCACCCAGAATCCCACGCAGGATCTGTGGCGGACGCGGCAGGCTCGGCCTGAACTCGCCCGAAGCGAGCGCAGCGCAGAAGGACGCCAGCACAAGGCCGATGACGAACAGACCGTTCGGCGTCAGCAAGGCGTCACGGATCACCGTGGCGCAGCCGCGAAAGCTGTCGAGGCCTTCCAGCCGCTCCGGCAGCAGGTCGAAAGCGTTCGCCACCTGCCGTGAGCGCGAGCCGAGTTCGGCCGTGACGCCGAGCGGGCTCAGCCGCAGATAGGCTGCTATGCCGACGAGGCCGAGGAAGAGACCGCCGAGCCAGGACGGCCAGCGCGCGACGAAGACCTGATGCAAAGGGGCTTGTGACTCCGCTTCGGTCCCGCCGATCGGCCGCCCTACCCGCAACAGCACGAGCGCCAGCGCGGCCAGCGCGCCAAGGCCACCGAGCAGCGCGCCGGCATAGCCGAGATGGCGCGGCAGCCAGAGCACCGCGGATTCCGAGATGCTGAGCAGGTAGAGTTCGTTCCAGCTCAGGAAACCGAGCCCGAAGCCAAGCCCGGCCCCGATCAGCGCGAAGGGCGCGGTCGGCGAGCCTTCGCCCAGTCTGTACCAATGGGCACTGATGCAGGAGCCGGAGATCGCCATGCCGGCGCCGAAAGCCAGGCCCGCCAGAACCAGTACAGGACCGACCGGACCGATATGGGCCGTCGGCGGCAGCCGTGCCCCCGACGGGTCGGGCAGCCAGGCTCCGAAGATCAGGGTATAGCCGACGATGCCGACCGCAAGCGCAGTCAGGATACCGAGCAGACCGCGCGGGTCGCGCCGGTCGAGCCAGTCCCGCCAGATGCAGAGGAAGCAGAAGCGGGAGCGCTGCAGCACGAAACCGAAGACCGCGCCGAGGATCAGCGAGAGCTGCAGTTGCGGTGCCGGGTCGCCATGGGTTCCGACGAGATGGATCGCCCCGGCGAGCACCAGGACGACGGCCGTCGCGGCCACGAAGCGCGCAGGCGGGAACTGCAGCTCATCGGCAGCAATCCCGCCCGAGGCGGCTTCGCGCGCCCGCTGATAATCGAGCGCGCCAGTGTCGTCGGACATGCTCATGGATGCTGCCCGGGCAGACTCGCCAGCCTGGCGCTCACTTGCCGCTCCAGACCGTGCCCGCCGGGTTATTGATCGGCAGGCCGACGACATTGCCGTACTCAGTCCAGGAACCGTCATAATTGGCGACCTGGTAGCCAAGCAGGCGCGACAGGATGAACCAGCTATGGCTCGATCGCTCGCCGATCCGGCAGGTCGTGATGATCGGCTTCGAGCCGTCGATGCCGATCTCGGCATAGAGCTTCCTCAGCTCCTCGACCGGCTTGATCGTGCCATCAGCCTGGTTGACTGCGCGTGCCCAGGGCAGGTTGACGGAGCCTGGGATATGGCCGGCGCGGAGCGCCAGTTCCTGGAACCCAGCCGGTGCGATGATCTTGCCCGAGAACTCGTCGGGCGAGCGGATGTCGAGGATGCGGGCATCGGACTTCCTTTCGACGACATTCACGACATCCGTCAGCCGCGCGCGCAGCGTGCGGTTGGGTTGGGAGACGGTGAAGCCCGACGCCTTGACCGGTGCCGGACTGGTCGCGACCGGGCGCTTCTCCAGCTCCCATTTCTTGCGGCCACCATCGAGCAGCTTCACGTTGTCGCGCAGGCCGTAGATGTCGAACACCCAGGCGCCCCAGGCGGCGAACCAGTTGTTGCTGTCGCCGTAGAGAACGACCGTCGTATCCTTGTCGAGGCCGAGCTTGCGGGCCAGCGCCTGGAATTTCTCAGGTGTCGCGATATCCCGTGACACGGTCTCGACCAGATCGGTGTGCCAGACGACGTTCTGCGCCCCCGGGATATGGCCGCGTTCATAGAGCCCAGGCTCGACGCTGACCTCGACGATCCGAAGCGTCGGATTCGCGAGGTTCTGCTCGAGCCATTCGGTCGTCACCAGCGGACCGCCATTCGCCCAGGCAGCCCCGATCGATGCGAGCCCCCCCAGCACCGAACCGAGCACCCATCCCAGTCGCGTCTTCCCAGCCATATCGCCTCAACTCCGTCCATTTGATCGAGAAATCKGGAGGGAGATCGTCGCCGCCAGGGCCGCGCAAGAACAGCCGAACAGGATTTTTTTGTTTGCCGGGTGCGGACAAGAACCGTCCCCCGGYGCCTGCCGTAGGGGAAGATCCTTCCGAAAGGCCCGTGTCAGGCTTCCGCTGGGAGGGTTTTGTCCTGCGGCACCCGGGCAGCTTTCCAGATCGCCCAGGTCGCCTGGAAGCAGATGCCGACCACGATGAGGTCGAACAGATATTCCGGCCAGCGCACCGGGGCGACGCGGGCGACGAGACCAAGCAGCGCAAAGCCGGTGGTCGAGATCACGTCGTTGCGGCTGGAGAGCCAGGTCGCCTTGATCACCGGATTGGTCTCGCGGCGGAAGCGCCAGAGCAGCGCGACGATCAGGATGGCGATGACGATCGCGCTCGCCGCGGAGAAGCCGAGCGTCCAGATCTCGATCGGCCTTGGGCTGACAATCTTGTCCCAGAGGTCGTAGAGCGTGTGGATACCGGCGACCGCCATGACCGCCCCGATACCGAGCGCGGCCCAGCGCTCGGCCCGCTCGTCACGGCCGAAGACCAGCGCGGCGATGCCGTAGAGCAGGACGTCGTAGACCCAGTCGACGCCGTCCTTGAGCAGTTGGGCGTTGCCGATGCCGTGCGCCCAGAGCACGACATGGG